>JBKJRR010000471.1:0-15270 GCA_046594635.1 Burkholderiaceae bacterium | reverse complement strand
GCTGGAATGCTTCTCGGTGACCGGCGATTTCGACTATGTGCTCAAGGTCGTGGCGCGCGACCTCAAGGCCATGTCGCAGTTCCTCATGGACACGCTGATGGTATTGCCCGGTGTAGACAACGTACGCTCGAGCGTGTGCCTGGATCAGATCAAAAACACCGGGGCGTTGCCGCTGCCGCGGTGACGTCTGCGCGAGTGTGGACAATCGATCACCATGCAATTTGCTTTCCTGAACGGCTCCCCCTTGCGTGAACGCCGCTTTCGCGGCATCTGGGCCGGCGGCGGCATCTACTTCATCGGAAACGCCATGCAGACCATGGCTGCGTCATGGATGATGGTCGAACTCAGCAGCTCGTCGTTTCTGGCCGCGCTGGTACAGACCGCGGTTTTTCTGCCGATGTTCCTGTTCTCCCTGCCCGCCGGCGTGCTGGCCGATATCACCGACCGGCGCCGGTTGATCCAGTTCGCGCTGACGGTGCAGGCGGCAACGGGCATCCTGCTGGCCTGGCTGTCGCTGGCCAACATGACCGGCCCCGGCGGCGTGTTGTTCCTGATTTTTGTGTCCGGCAGTTGCACCGCATTGATGTCGCCGGCATGGAACTCGACGGTGGCCGACGCGGTTCCACGCGCCGAACTGCCCCAGGCCATCATCGCCACCAGCGTAGCCTACAACGGCGCCCGCGCGCTGGGTCCTGCCCTGGCAGGCCTGATCTTCACCTATGCCGGTGGCCCGTGGAACTTCGCCCTGGCGGTACTCAGCACGCTGGCCATGATGTACTCGATCCGGCGCTTTCCGCCGGCGCCCCACCCGCCCACTCGGCTGCCGGCCGAGCGCCTGTGGGGTGGCATGCTCAGCGCCCTGCGCTTTGCCTGGCACTCGCACAACGTGCTGGCACAACTGGTGCGCGCGGCCGCCTACAGCGGAGCGGGTTCGGCCTTGTGGGCCTTGATGCCCATCATCGGCCAACGCCAACTGGGTCTGGGTGCCGAGGGCTTCGGCCTGATGATGGGGTGCATGGGCGCCGGCGCGGTGATTGCCGGCAGCCTGATCGGCAAGCTGCGCGCCCGGTTCGGACTCGAGGCCCTGGTCACAACCGGTTGTATCTCATACGCGCTGGTCATGCTGATCGCAGCCCTGTCGCGCTGGCATCTGCCGGTATACCTTGCGCTGGTCGTGGGTGGCGGCGCCTGGATGGCCGTGATGTCGACGTTCAACACCGCCACGCAGACGAGTGTGCCACCCTGGGTGCGGGCCCGGGCCGTGGCCATGCATACGTTGGCCGCGCTTGGCGCGTTTGCCATGGGTTCGGCCTTCTGGGGCGCCTTGTCCGATATTGCCGGCTTGACCACGGCGCTGTGTGTCGCGGCTGCATGCATGGCGGCCGGACCATTGATGGCGCGGCAATTCCCGCTGCGCATGGGCGATGCGCGCGACGTGACACCGGTGACACCGTCCTTGCAGGACCTGTTCCTGGACAAGGAGCCCGATCCGGCCGACGGCCCGATTGCGGTCGAAATGGCGTACCGCATCGACCCGGAGAACACCGACGATTTTCTGAGTGCCATCAGCCAGTTGCGTGCGCCGCGTCGACGTGACGGCGCAACCTTCTGGCGCATCTACCGCGATCTGGCCGACCCGCACCGCTTCACTGAACGATTCATCGTGACATCCTGGGCCGATTATCTGCACCAGCGCGCCCGCGCCACCATGGCCGACCATGAACTGGAGTCACAGGTGCGCGCATTCCTGCTGCCAGGCGAAACAGTGGGCATGAACCACTACATCGCCGAACGTTGAAAGTGTGGCAGGCACCGTCCGTTGACATGGCGCAAAGCCGAGCTGCGACCGCTGCGCTAGGCTCGGCCATCAATTTTGTGGCGTTCGTTACGCCCGCACCGCCGTCATGTCTTCTCTCTTCCCCGCGCCATTCGAGAAACCCCATCCGATTGACCCCGAGTGTGCCCGCTGGCTGCAGCGCGGCGGCCTGCAGGCCTTGAGGCTGCGTGGCCGGGTATTGCTGCCGGTGGTCCAGGGCGGCATGGGCATCGGCGTGTCGGCGCACCGGCTCGCCGGCAGTGTCGCAGCCATGGGTGGTGTCGGCACCATCTCGTCCGTCGACCTGCGCCGCCACCATCCGGATCTGATGGCGCGCACCCAGGGCCTGAAGCCGGGCGCTGGTGCCAAGGACGCGATCGATGCGGCCAATCTGCTGGCACTGGAGCGAGAAATCCGCCTGGCGCGCAAACGCGCCGCCGGTTGTGGACTGCTGGCGGTCAATGTGATGCGCGCCGTCACTGCCTACGGCCCCTCGATCACCCGGGCGCTCGAATGTGGCATCGACGCCGTTGTCGTGGGCGCCGGGCTGCCGCTGGACCTGCCCGATCTGGCGCGCGACCACCCGCACACCGCCCTGATCCCCATTCTGTCGGATGCGCGCGGTGTGCAGTTGCTGGTGCGCAAGTGGGAGCGCAAGAAGCGCCTGCCCGACGCCATCGTGATCGAACATCCGCGCCTGGCTGGCGGTCACCTCGGCGCGGCGAAGATCGCCGATCTGCAAGATCCGCGTTTCGACTTCGAGAACGCCATTGCGCAGGCACGCGCGTTCCTGCGCAGCGCCGGCATCGAAGACACGTTGCCGCTCATCGCCGCTGGTGGCATCCGCAGCCAACATGACATCCGGCGTCTGCAGGCTCTGGGTGCGGCAGCCGTGCAACTGGGTACGCCGTTTGCCGTGACCGAAGAAGGGGATGCCCATCCGGCCTTCAAGCGCGTGCTGGCCGAGGCCACCGACGACGCGCTGGTGGAGTTCACCAGCGTTGCCGGGTTGCCCGCGCGGGCGGTGCGCACACCCTGGCTCGATGCCTATCTGAAGCTGGAGTCCCGGCTGCAGGCAGTGGCCCATCCCAAGGCCCGCTGTACCAAGAGTTTCGATTGCCTGGCCCAGTGCGGCCTGCGCGATGGATTTGACCAATGGGGCCAGTTCTGCATCGACCACCAGTTGGCCGCAGCTTTGCGCGGCGACACGCGCAAGGGCCTGTTTTTCCGCGGCGTCGGCGTGCTCCCGTTTGGCAACCAGATCCGCAGCGTGCGCGATCTGATGCACAAGTTACTCACGGGAGAGTTGGCGGCACCTGCCATGCTGCCCCACGCAAGCTGAAGCTGCCGGCGCCGCCCGGGGCGTACAGCCGCTCGGCCACGCCCGAGCCTGGCCTGAGCTTGGCCTGCCATCGCAACCAAGGGCCGGCGCGCCAGGCACGCCACGCGACAGCGCGCAGACACGCAGCCCGTCAGGCGAATACGACGGTATGGCCTTCGCGGTCAAACGGAATGAAGCCGGCCAGTTCGCCGGACTTGATGGCGTCGGTCATGCGGGTCAATACCTGCGCCACCTCGTCCTCGCCGGGCGCAACACCTGCACGGCCCGACAGGGCCGCCACGAACACCACGGCCCAGGTTTTGCCGAACTGACGCGCCTCCTGCTCCATGGTCGCGAAATCGACCAGTTCTGCGGGTGTCTTGTTGGCCGTCATCACCGGCACCAGAGCGCCACCGTGGCCGGCCTCGAAATCACGCCGTTGGGCCTCGGTGCTGTCCGGGTCCAGTTCGGCCTGCGTGAAAACGAATAGCAGACGCTGGGGCTGGTCCTGCTGGCGCGCGGCGGCCAGCAGATCGTCGAAGTTGGAAATTTCCATGGGTTCGGCCCGCGCTGGCGCGCGGCTCACAAAGAGGGTAAAAAGACATCATGCCGTCCATGCAGGCGACACCGGCATTGTCCCGCATCAAATGATGCACGGATGATGCAGCTTATGCTGCACGCTGGCAATACCAAGCTGACGACCCCTATCAAGACCCTGCTCAACATCATGTCCGAAACACGATCCCAGCCGCGCCCCGCCGTGGCCTTGACGGCACAATCCATCAGCGAGGAAGTCCTGCTGGAGAAATACGCAAAAGACGGCGAGACGTCGATTGCCGACGTGAACCAGCGGGTCGCCCGGGCGCTGGCCCAGGCCGAGGAGCCTGCGCAGCGTGCGCATTGGGAGGCGCGCTTCCTGCATGCGCTGCAAGGCGGCTTCCTGCCAGCAGGCCGTATCCAGTCGGCAGCGGGAACAGAACTCTCGGCCACGCTGATCAACTGCTTTGTCCAGCCGGTCGGGGACTCGATCGCCCATGAGGACGACGGTTATCCCGGCATCTATATTGCATTGACCCAGGCGGCCGAGACCATGCGCAAGGGTGGCGGCGTGGGTTACGACTTCTCCCGCATCCGCCCTCGCGGTGCCTGGGTCGGCAGCACCCGCAGCAGCGCGTCGGGCCCGGTGAGCTACATGCAGGTGTTCGACCGCTCCTGCGAGACCGTGGAGTCCGCTGGCGCCCGGCGCGGCGCGCAGATGGGCGTCTTGCGCTGCGACCATCCGGACATCGAGGAATTCATCCGCGCCAAGGACACCGGGGGGTTGAGCAATTTCAACATTTCCATCGGTGTCACCGATACCTTCATGCAAGCGGTGCAGTCTGATGCTGAAATCGAACTGGTGCACCGCGCCGAACCCGGTGTCGCGCAAAAGCAGGCCGGCGCCTACGCCGTGACACCCGCGCAGGGCAACCCGTACTGGGTCTACCGCAAACTGCCCGCCCGCGTGTTGTGGGATCAGATCATGCGCTCCACCTACGACCACGCCGAACCCGGCGTGTTGTTCCTGGACCGCATCAACGACGACAACAACCTGCAGTATTGCGAGACGATTGCGACTACGAATCCTTGCGCCGAACAGCCGCTTCCCCCCTACGGCTGCTGTTGTCTTGGGTCCATCGACCTGACCCGGTTCGTGGTTGACGCATTCAGCCCGCAGGCCCGCTTCGACGACACCGGCTTTGCCGAACTGGCTGCGGTGGCCACGCGCATGCTCGACAACGTGCTGGACATCACGGTATGGCCCTTGCCGCAGCAACAGGAGGAAGCGCGCAACAAGCGCCGTATCGGGCTGGGCTTCACCGGGCTGGGCGATGCATTGGTCATGCTGGGGCTGCATTACGACAGCGCTGAAGCGCGTTCAATGGCCACACACATCAGCCGCTCATTGCGCGACGCGGCCTATGCCGCGTCCCACACGTTGGCGCTGGAGCGTGGCGCGTTTGCCTTGTTCAATGCCGACCTGTACCTGAGCGGACGCAGTTTCGCCTCGCGCCTGCCGCAGGCTTTGAAGGATCGCATCCGGCGCGACGGCTTGCGCAACTCGCATCTGCTCTCGATCGCGCCCACCGGCACCATCAGTCTGGCATTTGCCGACAACGCCAGCAACGGCATCGAACCCCCGTTCAGTTGGACCTACACACGCAAGAAGCGCATGCCCGACGGCGGCTTCAAGGAATACGCGGTGCAGGACCATGCCTGGCGACTGTTTCGCCACCTGCATGGCGAAGACACCCCCTTGCCGCCGGCCTTCGTCACCGCGCTCGAACTCAGCGCGCAGGCGCATGCAGCGATGGTGGCGGCCGTCGCGCCGTATGTCGACACGGCCATATCCAAGACCGTGAACGTGCCCGCGGACTACCCGTATGCCGACTTCCAGGACTTGTACCTGCAGGCCTGGAAGTCCGGCCTCAAGGGCCTGGCGACTTACCGTCCCAATAGCGTGCTGGGCTCCGTGTTGCGCACCGATGCACCAGCCCAACCGCTGCAGATTGCCGACACCAACCGCCGGCTCGCCCTCGAGCGGCTGCCGGCGCCGGTTTTGTCGTCATTGCGCTGGCCTGGTCGGCCGGAACTGCCCGCCGGCAACCCGGCCTGGACCTTCATGGTGCACCACCCGTTTGGCGATTTTGCGCTGTTCGTCGGCGAACTGGCCGCTTCTGAGGGCGGAGCGCCGCGCCCGTTCGAGGTCTGGGTCAATGGCGCCGAACAGCCGCGCGGGCTGGGCGCCCTGGCCAAGAGCCTGTCGATGGACCTGCGCGCCAACGACGCGGCCTGGCTCGAACTCAAGCTCGACGCGCTGGCCACCGTGGCCGAGGAACGCAGCTTCGAGATGCCGTTCCCGCCCAATGGCGAGAAACGCCTGTTCCCCGGTGTCGTGGCGGCCACGGCGGCGGTTATCCGCTGGCGCTGCGAGCAACTCGGGGTATTGAATGGCAAGCTTGGCGGCACACCGGTTCTCGACGCCATGTTCAGCCGCGACGAACCTATGACCGGTACCAGTGGCACGCTGGCCTGGGCGGTCGATGTCGACAATCCGGCCAGCGGGGAACGCTTCACGCTCACGCTCAAGGAGATCACGCTGCCCCAACACGACGGACCCTCCGTTACGCGACCCTGCGCCATGGGTTTCTCCGGCAACTATCCGCGCGCGTTCGACGGCCTGGCGCGCCTGTTGTCGCTCGACATGCGAGTGATCGACCCGGCCTGGATCGGCATGAAACTGCGCAAGCTGCTCAACTACGCCGAACCACTGGGCCACTTCATGGCCTTTGTGCCGGGCGAACGGCGCCAGCAGGTCTGGCCGTCCACGGTGGCCTACATGGCGCGGTTGATCATTCACCGCTATGCCATGCTCGGTGTGCTTGACGAAGAGGGCTTCCCGATGCGCGAGATGGGGGTTCTGGAGAGCCCGGCGGGTGGTCACTCAAGCAAGACACTGGCCGGGCGCCCCTGTCCGGAATGTGGCAACCCGACGGTGATCCAAAAGGATGGCTGCGACTTCTGCACCGCCTGCGGATTTGTCGGGCAGTGCGGCTGAATCCGCGGCGGCCGACGCATGGGCCAGCGTGTTCGGGTCAATCCAGATGTCGCACCCAGTCGGCAAACGCCTCGTCCTCCAAACAGTACGTTCCCCTGTCAATTCGGGTAACCACATTCTTGTCAGTCAATCGGCGCAGGGAGTTCTGAACTGCACTCGCAGTGACGGGCTTTTCAAGCCCCAAGCTGGTCCCCACGGCAGCGCGTACATCTGCGCCCTGCAAGTCGGTCGTGCCGCGGGCGATGAACAATAACAAAAGCTGGTCGGCCGGCAGCAGGTCCATCCATTGCTTCTCGAATTCGCCGTCATTGAAAACCTTTGCCTTCGTGAAGTCCAGTGCGCTCTGGGAACCCTCAAAGGGATGTGTGAGGTATCGGTCCAGATAGTCCCGGAAAAACAGCGGTGTCTGCTTCAGGGCATCAAATGCAGCCAGTGCGTCCATCAAAGGTAGCGGAGCCCGCGAGATCTCGGCAACTTTGTCCACCATGGATTCGACGAACTCGCGGCCAAGAAGCGGAAAGGGCTCTAGAGCCGCCCAGTTGTAGAACGGCTCTGACGCCCGGCCAAACATGCGCCGCAAGGTTGTCTCAGAACTGCCGGCAAAAAGCACTTTCAGACGCTCCTTTCGAATGTCCAGGGCGGCGCGCAGCGCATGCGCAAACACAGAGTTCTCGGCACTGGCCAGGACCTGCGCCTCGTCGATGATGAGCACGACCCGCTTCCTGGATTTGTCGAACGCGGTCATCGCCTCCATGAGTAGCGTACCTGCCACATTCTGGCGCTTCTCGAAGTCCGCTTCGACGCCAGCTTCCGCCAGACCCGTGACTTTGCCAGACGCTTTTATTGTCGAAATGGGTGTGTTAAGCCGTTCCCAGATTTTGGCGAAACTCTTGGGCTCAATCGCTTTATGCAGGCCAGACACCAGAGCGGTAGCGGGGTCAGTCTTCAGTTCCCAAAGATTCGCGTACGCACAGGTATATCCGCCGGCACGGGCCGCGGGCATGAAGTCCTGCACCAGGAATTCCGTCTTCCCCATGCGCCGTCTGGCAAATAAGCCACGGGCACTTGAGAGCCCCAAATTGAGCGACGCCAGATATGCCTGAGTCAGGGCCGGGCGGGGAAAGTGCCATTGTTGCGGAGTTGAAGCAATCATTATGTTTCAGTTTTTAATTTACTGATTATTATAAAATTTAATCAAAACTACTGACACAAACTGCAGCCTTGCCCGACAAGGTCGGGCTCCGAAGGGCGGAATTTGAGGTGGCCGGCGGCAAAACCCAGCCCCAGCGCTACGAGCACATCAGTCGGGTTCTAAGGCAATATGGATGACGCCACGACTCAGCACGGGTCAGCGCGGGGTGCGGTTGGGCCTACCTGCGCCGCACCAGTGGCCAAAGCCGTCAACAGGAGCGCGTCGGCGCCAGGAATCGGACGCTTGGCAGCGAGTCAGGCCTTGACCAGCAGCACCGGCAGCTTGGTATGCGACACCACGCGTTGTGCCACGCTGCCCAGCACCAGTTTTTCGATGCTGCTGCGTCCGTGCGAGCCGATGACAATCAGGTCGGCGCCGCCCGATTCGGCCGCCTCCAGTATGCCGCGCCAGGGGGAATGGGCCTCGACGGTCGCGGTGGTGACCTTGACGCCGGCCTGCTCCAAGGCCTTGCGCGCATGGGCCAGCGCTTCGGTCGCATGCGCCTTGGCCGCAGTCAGATACTGGCCCTGCCCGTACGCAAAATCGGCGCCGACACCGGTAAACGGATAAGGATCGACCACATAAATCGTGGTCACCGCGCTGTCGAAGGCCATGGCCAGACCGATGGCCTTTTCGACCGCCAGTTCGGAGGTTGGGGATCCATCGATGGGAACCAGAATATGTTTGAACATGGCAAGTCTCCTTTCTTGTGACACTACTGGAGTGTGACCGCTGAGCCCAACTGCCCGTTGATTCAGGTCAAGCCATTGTCACCTTGAAATCCTCGCGAACGCAAAGTCAGCACCAGGGTATCGCGATACGGATGCGCCCCATCGGGCTGGATCGGCGTGGACTCATGGATCACCCGTGCGTCGTCCAGCAACAGCACCGACCATGGCTCAGCCAACGTGAAACGCAGGCCATTGGGCCCTTGCGCGTCGAAAACCCGTGTTTCTCCGCCCTTGATGTCGTGGCGCGCCACCAGGAACACGGCCACCAGATCAACGCCGTCACGATGGGCGCCCTCGGGCGTGGGCCGCCCGATGCCATCGGTGGTGTCGATGCGGAACTGGTGTGCCTCGACATACCAGTCCTGCGCGCCGCGTAGCGCCGAGGCCACTGACGCGGTCCAGCGCAGCAACGCGCCCCAAGCGCTTTGCGCGTCCACCGCATCGTCCACCGGCTCGAACCAGCGCAACATGCCGCCATGCAGCGCGTTGTAGGCCAGCGGTTGCCAGTGCGCCCGATGCGGTACCTTCTGTACCTCGTTTGTGCGCACCACATAGCAGGAATGGCGTCTGCGCCGGTAACGGCCGCCGTCCTTGAGGTACGCGTCGGGGGCGAGCGCGTTCCAGCTCGGTGCGAGCGCATCAAGCGCCTGCTCGGAGCAGCTGGTCAGTTCGCACACCCCCTGCGGACTGAGTACGACATGGCCTTGCTGGGCCAGTGTCTCGCCCATATGCGCCGGCGACGCGAACGGCGGCGTGAAACCGGCCAGGGTCATACAGCAGGCACCTCGCCATGCGCCGCGGTGCCGTAAGCACCAGGAACGGCGCGACAGCGCACTGCAATACCTTCACCCTGCGGACGGCGGCTCACGTTGCCACCTCGACGCCTTTCCAGAACGCCACCCGGTTGCGCACGGACTCCGCTTCTGGCGTCGGGTCGGCGTAGGTCCATGCAGCGTCGGGCAACAGGTTGCCGTCGACGATCAGCGACATGTATTGCGCCTCGCCCTTCCATGCACACATGGTCTTGTGGTTGCTGAAAGTCACATATTGGCGATCGAGCGCATCCAGCGGGAAATAGTGGTTGCCGTCGACCAGTACCGTGTCGTCACTTTGTGCGATCACGACGCCATTCCAGCTTGCTTTCATGTCGATTCTCCAAGATAGGTCGGAACATCGCGTCCGAACCCGCATCACGGGGGATACAGCGGTGCCAGACGCGCTGTTGTCAGTCCGCACTGCGTGACTGTCCATTGTAGGCAGCCGTCTTTATGGTCTTTGACAAGGACAAAAAGTACCATTGCCTATGCGACGCCCGGATCGGGCGAAAATCATGCGCATGTAACCGTTCTTCTCGTCGCTTCCCCTGCGCTATATCCCAAGTCAACCGACCACATCGCCATGCCTGCTGCACTTTCCGTTCTCGATCTATCCCCCATCACCGAAGGCGGCGACGCCGCGCAGTCATTTCGCAACAGTCTGGACCTGGCCCGGCACGCTGAAAGCTGGGGCTACCGGCGCTTCTGGTTGGCTGAACACCACGGCATGCCTGGCATTGCCAGCGCTGCCACCGCTGTGCTGATAGCCCATGTGGCCGGTGGCACGCGCCATATCCGCGTGGGCGCCGGCGGCATCATGTTGCCCAACCACTCTCCGCTCGTGATCGCCGAGCAGTTCGGCACGCTGGAGTCGCTGTTTCCGGGGCGTATCGACCTGGGCCTGGGCCGCGCGCCCGGCTCCGATCAGCGCACCGCCCATGCCTTGCGCCGCAACCTGCAGTCCAGCTCGGACGAATTTCCGCAGGATGTGGTCGAGTTGATGGACTTCATGTCCGACCAGCCGCGCCAGGCCGTGCGCGCTGTCCCCGGCAAAGGCCTGAACGTGCCGATCTGGATTCTGGGTTCGAGCCTGTTCGGCGCCCAGCTGGCGGCGGCACTCGGGCTACCGTATGCCTTTGCCTCCCACTTTGCACCGGCGCAGATGATGGACGCGATCAAGGTGTACCGAAGCACGTTCAAACCCTCGGCCCAACTGGCCCAACCGTATGTCATGCTCGGCTTCAATGTGTTTGCCGCCGACACCGACGACGAGGCCTGGTTTCGCGCCAGCGCCATGCAACAAGCCTTTGTCAACCTGCGCAGTGGCCAGCCGCGCCAACTGCCGGCGCCAGTGGCAGGCTTTTACGACCGCTTGCAGGGTCCGATCCGGGCCAGGCTTGACGAGGTTCTGGGGTGCTCGGCCATTGGTACGCCCGAGACCGTGCAAACGCGCATCCAGGCGTTTGTGCAGCGCACCGGTGCCGACGAACTCATGATTGCCTGCCAGATGTTCGACCATTCCCATCGGTTGCGCTCCTACGAAATCGCCGCGCAGGCGACAGTGGCCATCCCATGAAGCCAAGCCACGGTCGCTCGCCACCACCGGCCTTATGGTCGGCACACGCTGATATGTTGCGGCCCCTTCGCGTGCAACAGGCGGACTGAAAACCATGGCGCACCCAGGCCCAGACACTCCGTGGTTTCGCAACCATCTGCTGTTGTCAGCGGCCGGTCTGATCCTGAGTACCGCATTGCTGGGGGCCGGACTGCTGGCCTACCTGTACGAGCAGACCATGCGCGAAGGCGAGCGACTGACCTCGGCCTTCGCCGCGGTGATCGGCGAGCAGACCTCCCGCACGTTGCAGGCGATCGACCTGCGCATGGAGCGGCTGTCGGACACACTCGCGGATATCGACCAGACCGATGGCGGTGGCGAGGTGGCCAAGCCCCGCATTCAGGCGGCGTTGCGCGCGTCCATCGATGCCTTGCCGTTTGTCGACAGCTTGCTGCTGATCGGCGCGGACGGCAAGGTGACGCATACGTCGGATCCGACCCTGCCAGCGGCGGATTTATCGAATCGTGACTACTTCACGATTTATCGAACCCGACCCAACACCGGTTTTTTTATTGGCGCACCGGTGGTCGGACGCAACAGCGAATGGCTGTTGCCGATCGCCCGGGCACTGGGCAACGACAGCAAGGGCAACGCTGGCGTGCTGCTGGCGAACATTCGTGTTCTGCATTTCGACCGACTCTGGGCTTCGTTGGCGCTTGAGGCCGATACCTCTGTGGGCCTGCTGCGCAGCGACGGCCAGATGCTGATGCGCAGTCCAATCGATGGTTCGGCGATGGGGCGATCGTTCTCCCAGTCACCGCTGTTTTTGCAGCACCTGCCGTCCACTCCGTACGGTGGCTACCGCATCCTCAGCACCATCGACGGCAAGGACCGCTACATCGGTTACCGAACGCTGGCGCAACAACCCAATCTGGTGGTGATCGTCGGGCGCACCATCGATGCCATCCTCGCCCCGTGGTATCGGTTGACGCAGCTACTCGTGGGTGTTTGGTTTGCTGCGTCGCTCAGCCTGATGTTGCTGTCGATCCGCCTGGCACGCCAGTCCGCCCGCCGCAAGCGGGCCGAACGGGCCAACGCCGCACAGGCGCAGCGATTCAGTCTGGCCAGCGAAGCGGCCGCACTGGTGCTCTGGGAATGGGACCTGGCGTCCGACAGCTGGGACGTGACGCCAAGCTTTTACACGTCGCTGGGCTACCCGCCGCAGAGCGGACCGGTGACGCGCGCGCAATGGCAGTCCCTTGTCCATCCAGATGACCTGGCCAGTGTGCAGTTGCAGTCATCGCACATCCAAGCCCACGGCAACAATAAAATTGTCCACCTGTTCCGCATGCGGCACGCAGATACAAGCTATCGATGGATGCGCTCCACCGGACAGGTCCTGTCGCGTGATGTCCAAGGCAGACCAACCCGCCGCATCGGTATCCGCATCGACGTCACCGAGCATGTTCTTGCCGAACAGCAACGTCAGCAGATGGTGGAACGTATCTCGGATGCGCTGGTGACAATAAGCGCCGACTGGCGCATCCTGCACGCCAACACGCGGGCCGGGGTCCTGCTCGGCCGCCGTCCCGATGCCTTGATCGGACAACATGTCTGGACGGTGTTTCCCGACAGCGGGGGCTTTGGCTTTCGCGAGGTCTACGAACGCTGCATGGCCACGCAAAAGCCCGAGGTGTTCGAAGAGCACTATGCCCCAGCCCAGGTCTGGTACGAGAGCTACATCTATCCGTCGCCCGAGGGGCTGTCGGTCTACTTCCGCGACATCACGGAGCGCAAGCTCAGCGAGCAGGCCCTGCGCGACGCCAAGGCGCAGGCTGAGAACCTGATCAACGTCGCCAACGTCATGGTGGTGGGGCTGAACGCGCAGGGGCATATCACCATCTTCAACGAGATGGCGCAAGAGCTGACCGGCTACACGCTGGCCGATCTGGCCGGTCGCAACTGGTTCGAAGTCCTGGTGCCGCGCGAGCGTTACCCGAAGGTACATGCCGAGTTCGAACGCCTGGCCACCGGTGGCCTGCCAAAGCATTACGAAAACGCGATCCTGACTGCCACCGGCGAGGAGCGGATGATTGCCTGGCAAAACAGCATATTGCGCGATGGGGACACCATCACCGGCACCTTGTCGTTCGGTATCGATGTCACCTTGCGCCGCAAGGTCGAGCGGGAACTGGCCGAAAGCAAGGAACAGTTCGAGACGCTGGCCAATAGCTCCTTGCAAGGCATTGCACTGATCCGAAACTCGCGTTTCGTGTATGTCAACCCCGCGTACTGCACCATCACGGGCCGCAGTGCCGCCGTAATGTACCGCACCACGGTGCAGCAAGTGATGCAGTGGATACATCCGGACGATCGCGCCGCATCCACGGAACGCCACCAGCGCGCCGCCGCGGGCGACGCGATCCCGCACGTCAACGAGTTTCGCCTGCTGACCAGCCCGGACCAGTGGCGCTGGATCCAGGTGTCCACGCGCAGCATCACGTTGGGCGGTTCGCCGGCTGTGCTGGGCATGCTGCTGGACGTGCACGACCGCCACCTGGCCGAGCAGGCCTTGAGCGCCAGCGAGGAACGTTTTCGCAGTGCGTTCGACTCCTCCGGCAGCGGTATGGCTCTGATGGCAATGGACGGCCGCTGGATGCAGGTCAACCCCGCGCTATGCCGCATCGTCGGATACACGGCTGAAGAGTTGCTCCAGCGCACCTTCATGGAGATCACCCATCCGGACGATCTCGCCGCCGACCTGTCGCACATGGACGATCTGCTGGCTGGCCGCGTACCCCACTTCACAATGGAGAAACGTTATCTGCACCGCAAAGGTCACACGGTGTGGATCAACCTGACCGTGGCCCTGGTGCGCAGTCCCGACGGCAGTCCGTCGCATACCGTGGCGCAGATTGAGGACATCGACCAGCGCAAGAAACTCGAAAACGAGCTGCGCGAAAGCCAGGCCAGCCTGAAAGCGACGATCGACGCGCTGCCGGACCTGTTGTTCGAGCTCGATGCGCAGGGGCGCTACCTGAGCTACCACAGTCCACACGCCGACCTGCTGGCGCTGCCACCGGATCAGTTCCTGGGCCGCACGGTGGCCGAGGTCATGCCGGCGCACATCGCCCGGCGCGCCGAAGCCGCGCTGGACCAGGCGCTGCGCGACGGTTATGCGCATATCGACGGACTCCAGTTCGACCTGCCTTCAGGCCCGTCCTGGTTCGATCTCTCGGTATCGCGCAAGGACGTGGCAGGACAGGCGCTGCGCCTGATCGTGTTATCGCACGACATCACACGCAGGGTACGTGCCGAAATGGCCTGGCGCGAGACCGAAGAGCGCCTGGGCCAATTGGCCGACAACATCGGCGAGGTGTTCTGGCTGGCCGAGATCGATCGATACCAGTTGCTGTACGTAAGCAGCGCCTGCGAGCGCGTGATAGGGCTCCCGCGCGAACGTCTGATGGAAGATTCCCGCTCCTGGCGCGTCAACCTTTACGAGGCAGACCGGGAACGTGTCTCCCGGGCCATGGATGCCAGCCGGGAAAACGGACACTACGATCTCGAATTCCGCATCCAGCACCCAGAGCGTGGCCTGCGCTGGTTGCACGCGAAGGCGTTCCCTGTGACCGGTCCAACCGGCGAACTGCAACGGATTGCCGGGGTCACAGAAGACATCACCATGCGCAAACAGACCGAAACTGCGCTGCGCCAGGCGCAGCAACTCGCCACGGTGCTGGCCCGGCGGTTGATCGATGCGCAAGAGGCCGAGCGCCGTCATATTGCGCGGGAACTGCACGACTCGCTGGGCCAGTCACTGACCGCGGTCAAGATCAACCTGCAGGCCAGCCTGCGACCGGGTGCGCGACTGAACGAGCAGGTACTGGAGGAGAACATCCATATCTTGGACGATACGCTGGCCCAGGTGCGCCACCTGGCCCTGGGCCTGCGTCCACCGATGCTCGACGACCTGGGCCTGGAGGCGGCATTGCAATGGGTCATCGGAAGCTTCGGGGAGAATTCGAATACGGTGATCAACTTTGATTCAACGTTGCATGGCATGCGCCTGGATCCGGCCATCGAGGTCGCCTGCTTTCGCATCGCGCAGGAAGCCCTGACCAATGCCCAGCGCTACGCCAAGGCGAGCTCGATCGACATCCGCCTTGAGACAGACGACCATGAACTGGTGCTGACAATCACCGACTACGGCGTAGGTTTCGTGATCGCCGCGGCGCAACA
>JBKJRR010000173.1:0-7055 GCA_046594635.1 Burkholderiaceae bacterium | reverse complement strand
CTGGCGGAGCCACCACAGCAGGACCAGGGCCGGTCTGTGCCGGGGGAGTGCAAGCTAGGTCCGATACGCCAGCAAGTGGCTTAACGGAGGTTGTTAGGTTCATGATGGCGGCTCCTGTACAGTTGGTAACTGGGTTTGAACAGTACGAACGGTAACGACCATTGAACCTGTCGGTCAACAAATAATGATATAAAGCCTGTAAAAGTAAAGGGGTATTACCATGCAAAAAACAATAGAACTATTGAACGCGGCGCTTCAAAAGCAGAACGCTGCACAGTGGGCTAGTGATCTGAATATCACCCGCCAAACGTTTTCCATGGCAAAGCGTAAACAACGCCTAAGCCCCGTGCTTGCTGGAAATCTTGCTATGAAATTAGGAGAAAATCCAGAGCACTGGATTGCTGTCGCGGCGCTGGAGGCAGAGCCGGAAAGTGAATTGCTAACACGATTGTTAGCAGATGCCAATAGGTGGCGGAAGCGGTGAGATTCGAACTCACGGATAGTTTCCCATCGCCGGTTTTCAAGACCGGTGCAATCGACCACTCTGCCACGCTTCCCAGCTGGCTATTTTAGCCTGTAGTCAAAGTCGCCCCGAACGGGAGCGTTCAGGCGCTTTGCAGCATGCCTTTGCTTTCGATGAAAGCCATCACTTCCGCCAAGCCGGTATTCGTCTTCAAATTAGTCATGACAAAGGGCTTCAGGCCTTTGGCCGTGGTGCGCATGCGGATGGTATCTAGCTCCATCACGGCCAGGTCGGCACCCACACAAGGCGCGAGGGCGGTCTTGTTGATGACGAACAAATCGCTTTTGGTGATGCCGGGGCCGCCTTTGCGCGGGATCTTTTCGCCGGCTGCGACGTCAATGACATAGATCGTCAGGTCGCTGAGCTCCGGGCTGAAGGTGGCAGCCAGGTTGTCGCCGCCGCTTTCGATGAATACGATGTCGGCGTCGGGAAACTCGCCGAGCATGCGGTCGATGGCCTCCAGGTTGATGGATGCGTCTTCCCGGATCGCCGTGTGCGGACAGCCGCCGGTCTCAACACCCATGATGCGTTCGGCCGGCAACGCACCGCTGACCGTCAGGATGCGCTGATCTTCCTTGGTATAGATGTCGTTGGTGATAGCCACCAGGTCGTACTTTTCGCGCATGGCCTTGCACAACATTTCCAGCAGCGTGGTCTTGCCGGAGCCGACGGGGCCGCCGATGCCCACGCGCAGCGGCGGCAGCTTGCGGGTACGGTTGGCAATATGGTGCAGCGCAGAAGTGGTCATGATCGGAAAAGCCTTGAGTATTGGGTTTCGTGTTGGGCCGACAAAATGGCCAGCATCGGCGCGAAGACCTGCCTGGTGACGTCGTCACGCGCGATGGCGTCGATGACCGCGCCATTGATCTGATCTGCCAGGTCGGCCAGAATCCGCTGGCCGGCGTTCTGACCCAGTGGCACGGCCTTGACGGCCGCTTGCACCATGTTCTCGGCCCAGCCGAACGCATAGCTCGCCAAGCAGTCAGCCATCGATGCGCCGGTCACGGACGCTGCCAGTGCAAATGCCACTGGATAGGTCGGCAAAACGCAGTGGCGGCTCAACGCGATGACGTCTGCCTGGTTTCCTGCAATTTTCTCGTCGCCAGCATGCTGATTGCGCAGCCAGTCCATCATCGATCGTCCCATCTGTTCGGTCTGCAGGCGCATTTCGCTGGACTCGCGAGTTTGCAGTACCCAGGCGTTCAGGTCGTGCACCCGCGCCAGGTCGCGGGTGCGCCAAGCGTGTATCGCCTGCGCGACCAGCGCCAGATCGGACCGGGCCAGCGTCAGATGCAATTGGTCCTGCAACCAGGTACTGACAGCGCTCGGTGTGCACAGGTCGGCGCGGTCAATGGCTGCCTCCAGTCCTTCCGAATACGAGAACCCGCCAATTGGCAATGCGGGGGACGCAAGCCACATCAGGCGCACCAGATCGCTGGTGTGGGCTGGCGCCACCTCAGCGGCAGGTGCCTGTGCTACCACTATCGGGTCGCTGAACATCAGTGTGCGTGCGGCTTGTGGTCATGGCCGTGTCCTGCGTGGGAGTGGCCTTGGTCATGCGGCGCATGGGAATGCTCGGCGGAATCGGGCTTGTGGCCTGCCGACGCTTCTTTGTGATCATGCCCAAGGTCGTGCTCTGCGCCATGGCCGTCATGCGAATGGCCGTGGCCCTCTGAGGAATAGGCACCGCTTTCAGGCTCGAACGCCAGCGTGTCCTCGCGCACGATCAGGTGCATGGCGTGCAGCATGTCGCGCAGCACATGGTCGGGCTCGATCTTCAGGTGGTCGGCGCGCAGTTCAATTGGTACATGGCGGTTGCCTAGATGGTAGGCGGCGCGGGTCAGGTCGAACGGCGTGCCGTGCTCAGGGCAGTGACTGATATGCAGCACCGGCTGTGGTGCGGCGATCACGCGCACCAGCGTGCCGTCTTCCAGCACCAGTGCGTCACCACCACGCACGACCGTGCCGCGCGGCAGGAACACGCCGATGGCGCGTCCGCTGGAATCGGTGGCATCGAAACGGCTCTTCTGGCGAATGTCCCAGTCCAGTTCAATGGTCGGGGCACGTTTGAGCAGCACGGGTGCAAGACCGGCGCCGCCGGACATGCGTTTGTTGGCGGTCAGCATGGTGGGGAGGGTTGATTAGCGTTAAGGACGGGAACAATATAACGTTTGTTATAAGCGCACGGAGTTGTCATGTCAGTTGTGAAATTGACCCAGATTGGAAATTCGGTTGGCGTGATCTTGCCAAAGGACGTGTTGGCACGCATGAACGTCGAAAAAGGCGACCGGTTGTTCATGAGCGAGGCCGCCAACGGCATCACCTTGTCGGCGTATGACCCCGAATTCGAGTCACAAGTGCTGCCGGTCCGTGACATCATGAAAAAGCGTCGTGCGGTCTTGCGTGAGCTTGCCAAGTGACAGCCTGCGCCAGGCATTGGGTCTGGATAACGCAGGATGTCCTGCTGACGGCGCATTCCGAGCAGTTGGCCGAGCACGGCGGACTGCCAGGTCTTCGCGATGCCAACGGACTTGCGTTGGCGATTGCGCAGGCGCAACAGCTTGCGCACTGCGGCGCGCCGAATGCAGCCGAATTGGCCGCCACCTTGGGATTCGGTATTGCGTACAACCATCCGTTCATCGACGGAAATAAGCGCACGGCATTTGTCGCCGTCGAATTGTTTCTCGCTTGCAACAGATTCGAACTGACGGCCGACGACGCTCAATGTGTCGTGACGATGCTTGGCGTAGCCGCGGGCGATATCAGCGAGGCCGAATTCGCCACCTGGCTGCGCGAACATATCCAGTTGGCTTGACCTGATCGCACACATCCGCATCCGTTCAGAACAGAAAATACCGCTGCGCCATCGGTAACACCGTGGCCGCCTCGCAGGTCAGCAATACCCCATCGGCGCGCACCGCATAGGTCTGGGCATCGACCTCCATTACTGGCGTGTAGTTGTTGTGCACCATGTGGCTCTTGCGCACTGTGCGGCAACCGCGCACCGCGCTGAGGGTTTTCGCCAGCCCAAAGCGCTGCCCGATGCCGTCGGCCAGGCCGGCCTGCGAGACGAAGGTCAGCGAGCCCTTGGCGATGGCGCCGCCAAAGGATCCGAACATGGGCCGGTAATGCACCGGCTGTGGGGTCGGAATGCTGGCGTTCGGGTCGCCCATGGCGGCCAGCGCGATGGATCCGCCCTTGACCACCAGCGCCGGCTTGACGCCAAAGAAGGCCGGCTTCCAGACCACCAGATCGGCCCATTTGCCGACTTCAATGGATCCGACTTCGTGCGCGATGCCATGCGCCAGGGCCGGATTGATCGTGTACTTGGCCACATAACGCTTGACGCGGTGGTTGTCGTTGCCCGCGGGGTCGCCGGGCAGCTTGCCGCGTTGCTGCAGCATCTTGTGAGCGGTCTGCCAGGTGCGCAGTATCACCTCGCCCACCCGACCCATGGCCTGGCTGTCGCTGCTCATCATGCTGATGGCACCCAGGTCGTGCAACACGTCCTCGGCCGCGATGGTTTCCTTGCGGATGCGGCTTTCGGCAAACGCCAGATCTTCGGCGATGGATGAATCCAGGTGGTGGCAGACCATCAGCATGTCGACATGTTCGTCGAGCGTGTTGACGGTGTAGGGCATGGTCGGATTCGTGCTTGAGGGCAGGAAGTTGTCAAACCCGACCACGCGCAGGATGTCGGGTGCGTGGCCGCCACCGGCACCCTCGGTATGAAACGCGCACAAGGTCCGGCCTTTGGTTGCCGCAATCGTGTCCTCGACGAAACCCGACTCGTTCAGCGTGTCGGAGTGGATCGCCACCTGCACGTCGGTTTCCTCTGCCACGTCCAGGCAGTTGCTGATCGCCGCTGGAGTCGTGCCCCAGTCCTCGTGCAGCTTCAGGCCAATGGCGCCAGCCTTGATCTGTTCATGCAGCGCCTGCGGCAAACTGGTGTTGCCCTTGCCAAGGAACCCCAGATTCATCGCAAACGCGTCTGCCGACTGCAGCATGCGTTCAATATGCCAGGCGCCCGGCGTACAGGTCGTGGCCAGCGTGCCGGTGGCCGGACCCGTGCCGCCACCGAGCATGGTAGTGATGCCGCTGGCCAGTGCCTCGTCGATCTGTTGTGGACAGATGAAGTGAATATGCGAGTCGATACCGCCCGCCGTGACGATGTGGCCTTCGCAGCTGATGATCTCGGTACCTGGCCCGATGATGATGTCCACGCCGTCCTGCGTGTCAGGGTTGCCGGCCTTGCCGATCCCGACAATGCGTCCGTCTTTCAGGCCGATGTCGGCCTTGACGATGCCCCAGCAATCAATGATCAAGGCGTTGGTCATCACCGTGTCGACTGCCCCCTGGGCGCGGGCGCGCTGGCTTTGTGCCATGCCGTCGCGAATGGTCTTTCCGCCGCCGAACTTCACCTCTTCGCCATAACTGCCAGCGCGCAGGGTATGGTCGGCCTCGACCTCGATCAGCAGGTCCGTATCAGCCAGACGCAGGCGGTCGCCCACGGTGGGGCCGAACATCTCGGCATAGGCGCGTCGTGAAATGCTCGCCATGCTTATCCTCCTGAGGCCGCAGCGTCCAAAGGCCCATTGATTTCGCCGCGAAACCCGTACACGGCGCGCGCGCCGGCGTAGTCGAGCAGTTCCACCGTGCGTTGCTGACCCGGCTCGAAGCGCACCGCCGTTCCCGACGCGATGTTCAGCCGCATGCCGCGCGCAGCGACTCGGTCAAATTCGAGCGCGCCATTGGTCTCGGCGAAGTGAAAGTGTGATCCAACCTGGATCGGCCGATCGCCCGCATTGCGCACCACCACCGTATCGGTGCGCCGGCCAGTGTTGAGTGCATGGTCGCCGCCAAGGGGCAGCAGTTCGCCGGGGATCATGGCCTGCCGCCACGCGCCAGCAATATGGCGACGATCAGCGCGACGCCGATGCCCAGGAATCCCCAGGTGTCGGTGGCGTGCCAGTGGCTTGCCTCGGGTAACCCGTGCCCCTCATGGGCCAGTGCCGATGCGGCCATGTGCACCAGCATGCCGGCACATGGGAGTCTTTTGGATAGTGTCTTCATGGGGTGTCTTCTAGACGATGGGTTGGTGAACGGTGACCAGCTTGCTGCCGTCCGGGAACGTGGCCTCGACCTGAATGTCCGGAATCATTTCGGCGATGCCGTCCATCACGTCATCGCGGCTCAGGATGGTGCGCCCCTCACTCATCAGCTCGGCCACCGTCTTGCCGTCGCGAGCACCTTCCATCACGGCCGCACTGATCAGTGCCACTGCCTCCGGGTAGTTCAGCTTGAGTCCGCGCGCCTTGCGCCGCTCGGCCAGCAGCGCGGCGGTGAACAGCAGCAGCTTGTCTTTTTCGCGTGGCGTCAGTTCCATGATTGATTCTCTTGGCGGTGGGCAGTGGATTGTTACGCAAGTCGTGTGCCACCCGTAACCGTGCGCGCCGGCTGGCGCACGGTGCATGCGCGGTGTTTTGGTGCACGTGTCGATCACCATCGCGGTGCGGCGGCTGCGCCGGCGCGGTGCAGACCACACACTGAACCGGGGCGCGCGGACATCGCTCAGTGGATGGTGCTGACTTGTGCACCGAGAGGTATGGTGGTGCAGTGCAACATCTGGCACGCGCCTTGCGTTGTCTGCTCGAACCCAATCCCGGGCTTTGCTCTTTCAACGGAGAAACTCATGAATCGTCGGACACCGCTCAAACTCATCACCGCGTCCATCGCCTTGGGCTTTGGACTTTCGGGCGCCGCCTGGGCCCAGTCGAAAGACACCATCAAGGTCGGTATTCTGCACAGCCTGTCGGGCACGATGGCGATTTCGGAGACGGTGCTCAAGGACACCGTGTTGATGGCAATCGACGAAATCAACGCCAAGGGTGGCGTGCTCGGCAAGAAGCTCGAGCCGGTCATCGTCGACCCAGCCTCGAACTGGCCGCTGTTCGCAGAAAAGACCAAGCAGTTGCTGGGTCAGGACAAGGTCTCCGTGATCTTCGGCTGCTGGACCTCGGTGTCGCGCAAGTCGGTTCTGCCGGTAGTCGAAGAGATGAACGGCCTGCTGTTCTACCCGGTGCAGTATGAAGGCGAAGAGTTGTCCAAGAACGTGTTTTACACCGGTGCGGCGCCCAACCAGCAGGCGATCCCCGCCGTGGACTACCTGATGAGCAAGGACGGCGGCGCGGCAAAGCGCTGGGTGTTGCTCGGTACCGACTATGTGTATCCCCGCACCACCAACAAGATTCTGCGCGCCTATCTCAAGAGCAAGGGCGTGAAGGACTCGGACATCGACGAAAAATACACACCGTTCGGTCACAGTGACTACCAGACCATCGTCGCCGACGTCAAGAAGTTCTCTGCAGGCGGCAAGACCGCTGTGGTCTCGACCATCAATGGTGACTCCAACGTGCCGTTCTACAAGGAACTGGGAAATGCCGGTCTCAAGGCCAAGGACGTGCCGGTGGTGGCGTTCTCTGTGGGCGAGGAAGAGCTGCGTGGTGTGGATACCAAGCCACTGGTCGGCCAC
>JBKJRR010000170.1:0-18553 GCA_046594635.1 Burkholderiaceae bacterium | reverse complement strand
TCATATGGCCAGCCCCAGCAGGGATTTCTGTAACGCGGCATCCTGGGTCAAGGCCTGCATGCTGCCGCTGTGCACCACCACGCCGTTGTCCATCACTGCCACCGTATCGCCGATTTTTTGCGCGAAGTTGAAGTTCTGCTCCACCAGCAGGATGCTCACCCCGGTGGCCTTGAGCTCGGCAAAGGCGTTGATCATGTTGTTGATGATCGATGGCGCCAGGCCCTTGCTGGGCTCGTCGACGATCAGCAGTTCGCGCGGCTCGACAATGGCGCGCGCCACCGCCAGCATCTGTTTCTGCCCGCCCGACAACTTGCCGGCCGGGTGGTTCCAGAACTTCTGCACTGCGGGAAACAGGCCGAAGATCCAGTCCAGCCGCTTCTGATCCATCTGCTTTTCACTGGCGGCGCTGCGCGCTGCCAGCAACATGTTCTCGCGTACCGTCAGGTCGGCGAAGATGCCCATGTTCTCCGGCACATAGGCGATGTTGCATTCGGCAATCTCGGGCGTCGCCAGCGCTGTGATATCGCGCCCATCGAATGTGAGACTGCCCTTGGATGCGCGCCACAATCCCATGATGGTACGCAGCGTGGTCGACTTGCCCGCGCCATTGCGCCCGAGCAAAAGCGTCACCTCGCCCTTGGGCACGACCAGGTCGACACCGTGCAGGATGTGATAGGGACCGATGTGCGTATGCACACCAGACAAGGTCAATAGCGGTTCGCTCATGGTGCCTGCCTCGTTCCCCCTCCAGGGGGAAGCCTGGGATGGGGAGGGACGTCAACTTGCGCGGAGGCGACTTCGGGGGTTACCCCGAGGTAAGCCTCCTGCACAACCGGTGACGCGATCACCGCGGCCGGATCGCCATCGGCCACCAACGCACCGTTGTGCAAGACGATGATGCGGTCGGCCAGTTCGCGCACCACATCCATCTTGTGTTCCACCAGCAGGATGACCTTGCGGGTATCGCCTTTCAGCTTGCGGATCAGGTCCAGGATCACGGGCGCCTCGTCCACGCTCATGCCGGCGGTGGGCTCGTCAAACATGAACACATCGGGCTCGAGCGCCATCAGCAGTGCCACCTCGAGTTTGCGTTGGTCGCCATGCGGCAGGCTTGCGACCAGCGTATCGGACTTGTCCAGCATCGCCACCGTTTCCAGAATCTCTTCGGCGCGCAGCGCCAGAGCCTCGTGATCACTCCAGATGCTCCATAGGTTGAGTCCTTGGCGATGCGCGCCACGGCGCGTCGCTTGCACCGCGAGTCGTACGTTTTCGAACACCGACAGATTGGGAAACAGGTTGGTCAACTGGAACGCCCGACCGATCCCGGCGTGGGTGCGCGCCGATACGCCGAGCGACGAGATGTCGCGCCCGTTCAGACTGACCGAGCCCGCACTGGCCTTGAGCTGGCCCGAGATCAGGTTGAAATAGGTCGTCTTGCCCGCGCCATTGGGGCCTACGATGGCGGTCAGCGTGCCAGGCGCAAAAGTGCAGCTGACAGCGTTCACCGCCACGTGTCCGCCGAAGCGGATCGTCAAATCTTTGGTTTGCAGCATAGGTAAAGCGAAGGCTGACGCCAACACGCTCAAGGGGTGGCGTTGACTGTTGCAACTATCCGCGAGCCCGAAAGCGTGCGAGCGGCGTAGCGAGCGGGTGCCAGGCTAGGCGGACGGAGCACAGCAACCGGAACGTACTTCGGTACGTGAGGATTGCGAGCACCGCCCAACGACGCATCGCGCCCGCTCGGTAGCCGAGCGCGCGCTTTCAGCGCTTGTTGCGGATGGGGATGTCCATATCACTGGCCTTGATCTCGCGCACCAGTTCCGGCACACCCCAGGCGAACGCCGGGTCAGCCTTGATCTTGAAGTGGTACATGCTCTGCATCGCCTGGTGGTCTTCCTTGCGGAAGGTCATGGTGCCCTTGGGCGTCTCGAAGCTCATGCCCTCCATGGTGGAGATCAGCTTGTTGGTGTTGGTGTCACCATTGGTCTTCTTGAGCGCCGTCACGATCGCCATCGCCGCGGAGAATCCACCGGCGGTGAAGAAATCAGGCGGTGTCTTGAACTGGCTGTAATGCTGGGCCACCAAGGCTTCATTGGCCGGGTTCTTGGGGATGCCGAAGTAGTAATACAGCGCGCCTTCCATGCCTGGAAACTGCTTGTAGGCCACCATTGCCGGCAAGATGTTGCCACCTGTCGCCAGCTTGATGCCAAAGCGTTTTTCCAGATCCAGATCGGCGATCTTGGCGAACGGCGCCGGTGCGCCTGACCAGGCCACGGAAATGAACTTGTTGCCCGGCTGGTCCTTGAGTTTGTCGACGATGCGCTGCAAGCCGGCCGTGAAATCGGTGGTGCCGACGGGAAGGTACTCCTCGTGCACGATCTTGGCCTTCTTGGTGAACTCCTTGGACGCCTTCACGCCGTCGCGGCCAAACGCGTTGTCATTGGCCAGGATGGCGATCACGTTGTTGGGCGAATCCAGGGCTACGGCGTTGGACGCTGCATCCTGCGAACTGTTGCGTCCGGTGCGGAAGATGTACTTGTTCCATTTGTCACCGGTGATCGAATCGGCCACCGCCGGCTCGACCAACAGGATCTTCTTGTATTCTTCGGCCACCGGCAACATTGCCAGTGCCACCGGCGAGGCGGTCGGGCCGACTGCGATGTCGACCTTGTCGTCCGCATAGGCCGCCGCCAGCAGGCTCTTGCCCACATCCGGCTTGCCTTGGTCGTCCTTCTCGATCACCACCAGTTTTTTGCCAGCGACCATCATGGTTCCGCCGGTTCCGTAGCTCAGACCCATGTTGAAGCCGACGATGGTCTGCTTGGCATATGCCTCCAGCGGGCCGGTCTTGCTGGCGATCAAGGCAATGCGGACTTCCTTGGCCTGCGCCTGCGCCGTCAATGGCATCATGGCAGTCAAGGTGGTGGCGGCGATGGCGGCGAGCGCGACCAGGGTGCGACGGTGCATGTTTTGTCTCCTGTCAGTGGGTTAGTTATGGGAAATCGATTCACCAAGGAAGGAATCGGACACCCCGCAAATGCATGCTTCGTGCCAACGTGCAAAGCCTTGATTCACAACATGTTTCAAATACTTCGATCAAGAATTGTATGCATTAAATACAAATAATATGGTCAATTTTCAGACATTTGTATTTATTTCAGACAATCTCTGGTACAAAGTTGCGCGAGAAACGCCCAGCAGCCGGGCCGCCGCCAGCTTGTTGCCATCGGTGGCGCGCATCGCTGCAGCGATGGCCTGGCGTTCGACCTGGGCCACCTGCTCGGCCAATGGACGCAGCAGATCCAGATCCTGCCCCGCCGACGAATGCCCTTCGCCCACGGGCCTGCCTGAGCGCGGCAGGTCACAGGGTTCGACACCGGATTGCAGAAGCACCTGACGCAACAAGGCCGCGTCAATACGCTGGTTGTCGCCACGCATGGCCGACTGCTCGAGCACGTTGCGCAACTCGCGGATGTTGCCGCGCCACTCCTGCGCGCAGAGCAGTTCAAACGCGTCTGCGGTGATGTCGGGCAAAGCAACGCCGTTGCGCAGTGCTATATCGTCGCCCAGCGCCTCCACCAGTGCCGCAATGTCGCTGCGCCGCTCGCGCAGCGGCGGTACATGGATCGGCAACACATGGAGCCGGTAGTAAAGGTCCTCGCGAAACCTGCCATTGCGCATCCATGCGGACAGATCGCGCGACGTCGCCGCTATCACGCGCGCGTCAAACGGCACCAGCGTGTTCGAGCCCAGTGGCTCGATCTCGCCCTCCTGCAAAGCACGCAGCAACTTGGCCTGCAACGCCAGCGGCATGTCGCCGATCTCGTCCAGGAACAGGCTGCCACCATCGGCGAGCTTGAACTTGCCGTCGCGCCCCTTGCGATCGGCGCCGGTGAAAGCGCCGGGCGCAACCCCGAAGAACTCGGCCTCGAGCAAGGTGTCGGGCACGGCTGCGATATTGACGCTGACCAATGGTCCGCCGGCGCGGCTGGACGCAGCATGGATGGCGTGGGCCAGCAGTTCCTTGCCGGTGCCGGTCTCGCCCAGCAGCAACACCGGGCTGTTCGACTGCGCAGCGCGCCGCGCCTGGCGCTTGACCTCCACCGCCGCCGCGCTGGTCCCGACAAAGCTGGTGAAGGTGTACTTGGAAGGACGGGCGCCGGTACTGCGGGCCTGGCCCAGCCGTTGGGTAGCCAGTTCGCGGCGCGCATCGTCCAGGTCGCGCTGCATCAAGGCGAACTTGCTGATCAGCGGCTGCAAGGTGGTTTCGGGATGGTCGAACAACACGATGCCAATCGCACCGATCACCGCGTCATCATCGTCGCGCAGCGGGATGCGGCTGACGACGAAGGTACCCGCCCGGTTGGTCAGCAGGTCGATCAGATAGGCCTCGCCGGTTTCGAGCACCCGGCGCATCTGCGTGTTGGGAATCACGTCCTCGACCATATGGCCCATGAACTGGTCCAGCGATGAAAACCCCAGCGCCGGCAAGAAGCGCTGGTAGCCTTCGTTCACCCAGACGATGCGCCCGGTCCGGTCGACCAGGAACATGCCCTGGCTGATGCTCGAGAACAAATGGAACATCGAGCGCGCGGCCAGTTCCAGGATGCCATGGGCATCCGACGGCAGGCCGTGCCACGCGCCGGCAGGTAGGTCGGCTTTGGCCGCAGGTGCTGACATGGGCGGATGTTAACCCCCGCCATGCCAGGTGCCCGGGTCTGAACTTGCACCTTCGGCCGATCCACCGGGGCCAGTGGCACCTGTCGGCCGCCGAAAAAAAGCCGGTCTGGGCCGGCTGCTGTTGCTGCGACGCGAACGGCCTTGCAGCCGTTCGCGTGTTGGCCTTCGCAATTACTTCGGCATGATCACGCTGTCGATGACGTGGATGACGCCGTTGTCGGCAACGATATCGGTCGCGGTGACCTTGGCCTGATCGACCATGACACCCATGGACGTGGACACCGTCAGGCTGGAACCCTGTACGGTCTTGACCATGCCGGGCTTGACGTCGGCCGCCATCACCTTGCCGGGCACCACGTGATAGGTCAACACCGCGGTGAGTTTGGCCTTGTCCTTGAGCAGCGCGTCCAGGTCGGCCTTGGGCACCTTGGCAAATGCGGCATCGGTCGGCGCAAACACGGTGAACGGGCCCTTGCCCTTGAGGGTATCGATCAGACCAGCGGCCTTCAGCGCGGTGGCCAGGGTGGTGAAGTTGCCGGCACCGACGGCGGTGTCCACGATGTCCTTGGCCTGTACCGAGAATGCGGCGCCAAGAGCGATGACGGTAGCGATAAGGGTCTTCTTCATAAGTAACTCCATGAATGGATGCTGAATCACCAGCTCGCACCAAAAATGTGGCGCAGAAGAAATGTAGACCATTTGGTATTACTTATGAACTGTGGGGTATTTATATGTCCTTATTGGACATTTTGCAGTCAATCAAGGTCAAAACATGGTGTGGCGTGCCGCTGCATCATTGACGCCAAGCGCCAATGAACGCTGTCCATTTCTCCAGGACGTCCCATTGGCGGCCGTTTACAGTAGCTTGTACCCAGACCGGAGACCGATGATGATTCACGACCTGTATGCCTACCTGCGCGTCAGCAATAGCCAGCACGCGCTCGACTTCTACGCCAAGGCTTTTGGCGCAACCGAGAAACTTCGCCTCGTTGAACCGTCCGGCCGCGTCGGCCACATGGAAATTGACATCGGCGGCACCACCCTGATGCTCAGCGACGAATTTCCGGAGTACGGCATGAAAGGACCGCAGCCTGGTGACAGTTCGCCGGTCAGTTTGCATCTGCATGTGGAAGATGCGGACCGGTTGGTGCAGCGGGCCATCGACGCGGGCGCCACGCTGGAGATGGCGCCGCAGGACCAGTTCTACGGCGAGCGCACCGGGGTCGTCATCGACCCGTTCGGCCACCGATGGATGATCGGCCACGAGGTCGAGAAGCTCACGCCACAGGAAATGCAGCGTCGCTATACCGCCATGATGGAACAAGGCGGCTGACGCTGCTCCGGGCCAGCCTGAACCGGCAGCGGCGCCAGGCCCGCACAGGCCTTGTGGGGCCCCGACTTCAGGGCGCGGCGCGCCGCTTTGACATAGCCCGTACCAACCGCGGCAAAACCAGCACAGCAACCACCGCGCCGAGCAGACTGGCGGACATCGGGCGCTCGACGAAGACCATCCAGTTGCCCTCGCCCATTGACAAGGCGTTGCGCATCTGAGCCTCGGCCAGCGGGCCCAGGATCATGCCGACCACCACCGGTGCGGTCGGAAAATCGTAACGCCGCATGACCACGCCGATCAGACCAATCGCATACAGCAATACAAGATCGAATGCGCTCTGGCGCATACCGTAGACACCCACGGTGGCGAAGATCAGGATGCCTGCATACAGGTAAGGCTTGGGAATCTTGAGCAACTTGACCCACAAGCCCACCATCGGCAGATTCAGGATCAGCAGCATGACGTTGCCGATATACAGCGACGCAATCAAGGCCCAGACCAGGTCAGCCGAACTCGTGAACAGCTGCGGGCCGGGCTGAATGCCGTAATTCTGAAACGCGCCCAGCAGGATGGCCGCCGTGTTCGATGTCGGAATCCCCAGCGTGAGCAAAGGAATCAACGTGGCGGTGATCGCGGCGTTGTTGGCCGCTTCCGGACCGGCCACGCCTTCGATCGCGCCCTTGGTGCCAAACTCCGACAGATTTTCGCCCTTGGCGAACTTCTTCTCGGCCGCGTAACTTAGAAACGTCGGTATCTCGCTGCCGCCTGCCGGGATGGTGCCGAACGGAAATCCGATGGCAGTGCCGCGCAACCAGGCCGGCACCGAACGGCGCCAGTCCGACAGACTCATGTGCACGCGGCTGAGCTTGTTCTGCTGATCGGGCGGGCCGCCTTCGTACAACACCGCATACAAGGCCTCGGCCACGGCGAACAGCCCCACCGCCACCAGCACAATTTCGATGCCGTCGAGCAATTCCGGCACGCCAGCGGTGTAGCGCACCTGGCCGGAAATCTGGTCCATTCCGATCAGACCAGCGGCCAGGCCGACAAACAATGCCACCATGCCGCGCAAGGTGCTGCGCCCCAGCACTGCACTGACGGTGGTAAACGCCAGCACCATCAGCATGAAGTATTCGGGTGGCCCGAGCTTGACCGCGTAATTGGCCAACAACGGTGCAAACATCGTCACCAGCACGGTGGCGATGGTTCCAGCCACAAACGAACCAATGGCCGATGTGGCCAAAGCGGCTCCGGCACGCCCGCTCTTGGCCATCTTGTTGCCCTCCATCGCCGTGATCATGCTGCCGGTCTCTCCCGGCGTGTTGAGCAGAATCGAGGTGGTAGAGCCGCCATACATGGCGCCGTAATAGATGCCGGCGAAAAAGATCATCGATGCGGTGGCGTCGACCTTGGTCGTGATCGGCAACAACATGGCAACGGCCACGGCCGGGCCGATGCCAGGCAAGACACCGACGGCCGTGCCGATGGCGCAGCCGACAAAACACCAGACCAGATTGATCGGGGTCGCGGCTGTCGCAAAACCCAGCAGAAGTTGGTTCCACAAATCCATGCTCAGATCCATCCGGTTGAGGTCAGGCCGGGCAGATTGATGGCCAGCAATTTGGTGAACATCCAGTACACCGGCGCGGCGATCGCAAAGCCGATGGCTGCATCACGCAGGGTCTGCGCGATCCAGCCACGACTGTCGGCTGGTACGCCACCGTTGCGGTCTGCGCTACGCAGACCGCGCACGGCGAGCACGAAACACAGGCTGCAGCTCAGGATGAAGCCGATCGTGGTGATCAGCCCCGCATTGGCCAGCAGCGCCACCGACATCCAGGCAAAACCTGGCCAATGGCCTTGGCCGGCGCCGGTGGGCTCTTCCATGTTGCGGTAGCCGCCGCGCGTGCGGGCCTCCCACACCACCAGCACCCCGCTCAAAAGCAGGGCCAGCCCCACCACCCATGGCAAAAAATTGGGACCGACGCCTGAATAACCTGCACTGGACGGGAAACCCCAGGCGCCGATGAGAAGGACGACGGACAGTGCGATCACGCCCACACCCACCAGGGTCTGCGGCCCTGGCGCCCCGCCCTTGCGGATCACAACATTCCAGCCAGATGCATGGTGCCGCGCAGGCTGGAAAACTCGTTGTCGACGAAATCGTCGAACGCCTTGCCCGTGAGCAACGCCGGCGTCCACTTGTTGGCTTCCAGCGCCTCCTGCCAGCCGGCCGACTTGGTCGCCTTGGTCACCATTTCGGTTAGCGCCGCGCGTTGTGCCGCAGTGATGCCGGGCGCACCGTACACGCCGCGCCAGTTGCCCAGCACCACGTCGTAGCCCATTTCCTTCATCGTGGGCACATTCACCCCTGACAGGCGCTTCTCGGACGTGACGCCAATAGCGCGCATCTTGCCGGTCTTGATGTATTCGGCGAACTCGCTGTAACCGCTGCCACCGACCGAAACGTTGTTGCCCAGAATGGCAGCCACCGCCTCACCGCCGCCCCGAAAGGCGATGTAGTTGACCTTCTTCGGGTCGACGCCGACCTTGCCTGCCAGCATGGACGCCGCGATGTGCTCGGTCGAGCCCTTGGAGCCACCGCCCCATTTCACGCTGCCAGGGTCTTTCTTGAACTGCTCGACCACGTCCTTCATGGTCTTGAACGGGGACTCGGCTGGCACCACGAACACGTTGTACTCGCTGGTCAGGCGCGCAATCGGTGTGAGCTTGTCCAGGCCCACCGGTGGCTTGGTGGCGATGATGCCGCCAAGCATCACGGCGCCCATGACCATCAGTGCGTTCTCGTCACCCTTGCTCGCATTGGCAAACTGCGCCAGACCGATGACACCCGCGGCACCACCCTTGTTGTCGTACTGCACCGTGTCAGCGGCTTTGCTTTCGATCAGAGCCTTGCCCAGGGCGCGGCCGGTACCGTCCCAGCCACCACCGGGGTTGGCGGGAATCATCATCTTGACGTTGGACGCGGCAAATGCCGACAGCGGCAGACTGCCGGCTGCGGCGGCTGCCAACATAGATTTGAGAAAGGTATCGCGGCGCATGGCATGTCTCCTGTAGTTGCTGAACTCTTCTATGATGCACCGACCGGCTGTCATTCGGCTGTCCGGAATTCCTAGGGTAAACACCAAGTTTGCGTACTGTCGCGATGCGCCTGTTGCTGATCGAAGATGACCCTGCGCTGCAAACCAGCTTGAAGCGCACGTTGGAGCGCCGTGGCATGCGAGTGCAGCTGTGTGGCGACGGCATGCAGGCCCTGGACGTCTGGCGCCAGCAGTTGCCCGACGTCGTCTTGCTCGACCTGAGCCTGCCGGGCATCGATGGTCTGGAGGTTCTGGCGCAGGCACGCCGCAGCGGCCTGGTCACACCGGTGCTGATCCTGACAGCACGTGGCACGGTCGGCGACCGGATCATCGGCCTGAACACCGGAGCCGACGACTACCTGGCGAAACCCTTTGACCTGGACGAACTCGAGGCCCGTGTACGGGCCTTGAACCGACGCGGTACCGGCGCCGGTGGCGAGCCCGCCACCGATCAGGTGGTATGCGGGCCACTGCGGCTCGATGCGGCCAGCGGTGCCATTCACCATGGCTTCAAGGTGCTGGATCTGACCCCGCGCGAGTTGCGCATGATGCGTACGCTGATGGAGCGTGCGGGACGCGCGGTCGCCAAGGAGCAGTTGTTCGAGGTGGTCTTCCCAGGCGAACCGGACGTGCAGTACGAAGCGATCGAAGTCGTGGCCTATCGCCTGCGCAAGAAGCTCGCCGGCATCGGCGTAACCCTGGTCACGCTGCGTGGCCTGGGCTACCTGCTCAAGGCCGATGGCTGAGGCCCGGACACCCCGCAAGGGCCTGTCGCTGCGCCGCTACCTGCTGCTGGGCATCCTGGTACCGGTCGGGCTGTTCATGCTGGTCAACACCATCACCTTGTACCGACAGGCACTGGACGCCGTCAACATCGCATACGACCGTACCTTGCTGGCATCGGCCAAGTCCATCGGCGAGTTGATCGAGGTCGAAGGTACGGGGGCGCAGGCGCGCTTTCGCACCAACGTACCCTACTCCGCTCTGGAGGCCTTCGAGGCCGACAACCGAAGCCGCATGGTGTACCGGATCTCCACCGTACAGGGCGAACTGATAGCCGGCACGCCGGACCTGCCGCAATGGCGCGGCCGCCTTCCCGACCGGGGACCCTACGCCGCGCTGGTCGATTTTTACGACGATGTCGTGCGCGGCGACGCGGTGCGCGTGGCGGTATTGCTGCAGCCAGTGGCCAGCCGTCTGGGTCTGGGCATGGTCACGATCCAGGTGGCGGAAACACTGGAGTTGCGCCAGACACTGGCGCGCCAGATCCTGATTGACACCTTGCTGCGCCAGAGCCTGCTGGCAATCGTGATCGCACTGGTGGTGGTGCTGGTGGTGCAGCGTGCCACCCGGCCGGTGCGCGAGCTCAGCGCCAGTCTGCGACTGCGCGCCGAAGACGACCTGACGGCGATCGACGCACCCGGCCTTCCGCGCGAATTGCGTCCGCTGGTCGATGCCACCAACCAGGTGATGGCGCGATTGCACAACCTGCTCGACAACCAGAAACGCTTTGTGCGCGACGCCTCGCACCAGCTACGCACACCACTGGCGGTGCTCAAGGTGCAGGTGCAGTCGGCCCTGCGCGCCGATGTGCCGGCGACCCAGGCATTGCACGAGATCAATCACACGGTCGCACGCGCCACCATGCTGGCCAATCAGATGCTGGCGCTGGCCAAGGTCGAACAGCTGCGCCAGCAGTCCGGCACCCAGGTACTGGACCTGGCCGCCATCGTGCGCGTAATCGCACTGGACCTGGCGCCCTTGATCGCTGACAAGAATCTGGATTTCGGCATCGAGACCGCGCCGGCGCCGATACGCGCACACGAATGGATGCTACGCGAACTGGTGCGCAACCTGTTGCACAACGCGATCAAACATGCACCCGAAGGCAGCGTACTGGGTGTGCGTCTGATGACCGACCGCCATTTCGCCGCATTGACCGTATCCGACAACGGGCCTGGCATCTCTGCCGAATTGCGCGCGCGGCTGTTCCAGCCGTTTTCGGCCGGCCGCAGCGACGGCTCCGGATTGGGACTGATGATCTGCCGCGAGATTTCGCTGGCCCTGGGCGGGCAGATTGCACTGGATAACCGGGAATCCCATGGCCGCATCGACGGCCTGGACGCCAACGTGCGCCTGCCGCTGGCCACAACTGTTTAAGGCTGCGCTGTCCCAAACTTTCACGGCGATCACATTTTCTCTTTCAGTTGCGAATTACTCAGCATCACCTTGAGTCACAATCAACAACGATGGACAAAATTCGGATCGACAAATGGTTGTGGGCCGCGCGGTTCTTCAAGACGCGCAGCCTGGCGACCGAAGACATTGCCAAAGGCCGGGTGCAGGTCAACGGGGTTGAGGTCAAGCCGGCGCGCGAGGTCAGGTGCGGCGACACCGTCGAGATGCGCCACAACGCCGTCGTGCGTACCGTCGTGGTGCGCGGCATCAGCGACAAACGCGGCCCGGCGCCTGTGGCCCAACAGCTGTACGAGGAAACTCCGCAAAGTGCGCAATTGCGCCAGCAGATGGCCGAGCAGCGGCGCATGGGAACCGAGCCAGCGCTGAGCCTGACACAAGGACGGCCCACCAAGCACGACCGGCGAAAACTCGAAGACGCCTGGGGCACACGCTGGAGCGCCTCGGTCGATTCCTGAACGTGCTGGCTGGCGCAGCGTCGTGTGACCTGCGCGGCGTCAGTGCATCAACGACATCGGCCGTGGGCGTTTAAAACTGTGCTCGTCCCGGCCGTCATCGGCAGCCACATCCCGCGCGGTCATGGCATCCAGCCATGCCTGCCACGCTGTTTCGGTGTGCTGCTCGATTACCTCGGCTTGTGAAACCGGTTCGCCAAAAATGAAATCCAGCAGCACATTCGATACTTTATGGGTCCTGTTATTCAATACGTCCTCCCCTTTTTTCGCATGCTTCTAGCCTACGACAGGATGGCGGTCTTGCAGGTCGCAGAACTGTAAAACATGTGGCAAATTCAGCATTCCCGGCCCGCGAGTGTGGCCCGTGTTCCGCGCCGCAGCGGCATCGCCGCAAGCCAGGCGTTGCTGACGCGCCAACGGCAACAAGCCTTGCCGGCAAGTGGAATTGCCTCAGAGCGCCGGGTGCCAAAAATCCTCTGCATGGGAGAATCCCGCTTTTCCCCGACTTGGCCAACGCATGGAATTCTTCACTTTCGCCTGGGTCAATGATCCGCAGATCTGGTTGTCGCTACTGACGCTGACGGCTCTGGAGATTGTTCTGGGCATCGACAACCTGGTGTTCATCGCCATCCTGACCGGACGCTTGCCAGCCCATCAGCGGGCCCTGGGACGCAAGGTCGGTCTTTCACTGGCCTTGATCACGCGCTTGATGCTGCTCGCGGCACTGGCATGGATCGTCGGACTCACCGCACCGGTCATCACCCTCGCCGATCACGCGTTTTCGTGGCGCGACATCATCCTGATCACCGGCGGCCTGTTCCTGCTTTACAAGGCCACCGTCGAGATCGGCGAAATGGTTGAGGGTGACCACGATGCACCGGATTCCCCCGCAGGCGCGGCCGGCATTACGTTCCGTGGCGTGGTGCTTCAGATCGCCGTGATCGACATCATCTTCTCACTTGACTCGGTCATCACCGCGGTGGGCATGGCCGACCATCTATGGGTCATGGTCGTGGCGGTCGTGATTGCAATGATCATCATGATCATCGCCTCGACGCCACTGGCCAATTTTGTCTCCAACCATCCCACCGTGAAGATGCTGGCGCTGAGTTTCCTGCTGTTGATCGGCATGTTGCTGATCGCCGACGGCTTCGGCATGCATGTGCCCAAGGGTTACGTCTATTTCGCGCTCGGGTTCTCGATCGCAGTGGAGTCGCTCAACCATTGGGTGCGCAACCGGCGCAAGAAGGTCAAGGCGGCGTAACACCCCGCCTCACTTCGTGCTGCGGTGCGCGCTTGCTTGGGGCGGCCCGGCGCGGCGCTCATCAGGAAACCTCCGCACTTCGTGCTGCGGTGCGCGCTTGCTTGGGGCGGCCCGGCGCGGCGCTCAGGCGCTCGCACGACCCCGGTCTGCCAGCGCGGTGTCGATGGGGGTCAGGTAAAAATTCATCTCGCTGTCGGCGGCTTGCTGGCGCAGCGACTGCAACTGGTGCATCAGTTCGGCATCGCGCTGGCCCCGACCGTGGCGCACCAGCGTCCGGCCACGCGCAACGATGAAGCCGGACCAGGGCATAGGCTCCGCGGCGCAGTAAGCCTCGAGCGAGTTGCAGAAGCGCTCGGCTTCATCCCAGTCGGCTCCGTCGAGTGAAGACTGGATTGCGAAATCCAGCAGCACGAAATGGTTGTGGCTCAACGAATGGTTCTTGAGCAAAGCCTCACCGCTGGCCAGTGCCGTGCGCCGCGCTGGCGCGTCGGTGGCCAGCAGCGCCTGTACACCGTAAAACTGGGGCCCGACGAAGCTCAGTGTTGCACTATCTGAACCGAATAGTTCAAATACCTGCGCCAATTCCGAGCGGGCCGCATCCCGGTCGCCCGCTCGCATGAGCAGCAGGGCTCGAAAAAACCAGCCAATGGCCTCCATGCGCCGGCTTCCCATCTTTCGCGCCTGCTCGAGCGCCCGCTCAATCCACGGCATGGCCTCCCGGTGATTGCCGCGCACACAGCCATCCAACATGACCAACTGCGACAGGGCCATCATCTCGGCGCGCGGATTGCGCAAACGCGTGGCCATCGCCAGTGCCTGCTTGCCGATTTCTATGGCCCTGGGTAACTCCATCATGTAAAGGTCGGCCCAGGCCAACATCGGCAGGTAGGCCATTTCGATCTTGAGGAAACCCTGCTCGCGCGCCATCGCCACGCACTGTTGCATCAGGCGCGCGCCCGTCAAGATCCTGGCCTGCGCATATTGGGCATCGCCGATGCCGCCCAGCGCAGCGCATTCGGCCTCGGCCGATCCGGCCTCGCGGGCCAGCACCAGTGCCGTTTCGTGCGCGCGCTGGCACTCTTGCGACCGCCCGAGCACGAACAGCAGGTTGCCGCGCAATTCGTGCAGTCGCGACAGATCCAGCGTCAGCCCCGCCTGCTCTGCCATCGGCTGAGCCTGTGTCAGCAATTCCAGGCCTTCACTGGTCCGGTCCACCAGACGCATGCCCGAGGCCATGGCAATCAGCCCGACGGCGCGCTCAGCATTGCTCTTCGCAACGTCGATCGCCTGACCACTGGCTTCGATGGATTGGACCGCATGACCGACCGCCAGCAGCAGTCGGGCACGCGCCAGCCTGAGCGTAAACTCCAGGCCCGCCAGATCGGGCAGCTTGAGTGACCGCTCCACCAGCTCCAGCGCCTCCGCGTTGCGGTGACGGCTGGCCTGCGCCTCACTGGCCTGAAAATAAGCCGCAGCGGCGCGCGGATCCTCGGCCCGCTCGAAGTGCTCGGCCGCCAGCGCTGCATCCTGCTCTGCAATCCAGCTTCCTGCTGCCTGGTGTAGCTGGCGCCGGCGCGCATGCAGCAGCGAGGCGTAAGCACCGTCGCGGATCAGCGCGTGACAAAACACCAGTTCATCCGCTTGCGGACGCAACAGGAACTGGTCGACCAACAGACGCGGATCGTAAGCCGGGTCCCCGACCAGATGGCGCATCGCGGCCAGCGTGGTACGCTGGCCCAGCACCGCCGCAGCCTGCAGCGCATTCTTGTCGGACCCCTCAAGCCGGTCCATGCGGGCCTGAATCAGCGCCTGTATCGATCCGGGCAGGCTGGTTGCGCTTTCGTCGCCGGCATTGAGCAGCAGTTGCTCCAGGAACAACGGATTGCCCTCGGCACGCTCGACACAACTGCGCAAGAGGGCATCAGAGATGGACGCTGCCCCGGCCGCCAGCCGCATCGCCTCGTCCGCATCGAGCGGCCCCAGATCCATGCTCGACACTGGCAGGCTGTGCAGCGCGCTGCGCCAATCCCCGACGCTCGGATCGCCGGCAAAGCGTGTGGTGAACATTACCAGCAAGGCCTGACCCGAAGCCAGCGACAACCAGCCACCGAGCTGGCGAAGTGTCCAGTCGTCAGCCCAGTGGATGTCCTCGACCAGCAGCAGCGTTGGCGAACGCAGGGCCTGCTGGCGCACCAGCTGCCCCAGCGCATCGACGGTCAAGCCGCGCCGGGTATCGTCATCGAGCGCCGACAACAGGGCCCGTACCTTGGAGCCGGGTACCACGTCGAGACTTTCGAAAAGGTAGGGCGTCAGATCGGCACCATCCGGGCCCGTAATCTCGGCGCGCTCCAGCGCGTCGCGCCGGGCCGCCTCGTCGACATCCGACGCCAGGCCCAGCAGGCTTTGCACCAGCGCGCGTATCGCGTCATGTCCGGTGCGTGCGCCAAAATCGAGGAAGGTGGTCGCATGGCAGACCAGGCCACGTTCGCGTGCCACATCGAGGAACTCGGCCACCAGGCGCGATTTACCCAGGCCCGGATCGCCGCGCACGAACACGATGCGCCCGCGTTGACGCGACATGCAGCCATGTACCAGGATCTCGAACTGCTGCATTTCCTCCGCGCGCCCGACCAGCGGGCGCATACCGCCTTTGGGTACGGCCCGTTCACCCAGGATGCGATGCGGCACCATCGGCCGTTCCTTGCCCTTGACCTCAACTGCCCGACCCGCCTCGCTTTCGAAATGCTCAGCCACCTGTTGCCAGGTCTGCTGGCTGACGACCACCTGCCCTGGCTCGGCCAGACCACGCAGCCGCGCCGCGGTGTTGACGGTGTCGCCGGTCAGCGTGAAGTCACCGGAGCGCGAGTCGCTGCGCCGCGCGATCACCAGGCCGGTGTGCAGGCCGGTGTGCATGGACAGCACGCGACCGAGTCGCTGCGACACGCCGGACGCAATGCTGTCGACAATGCGGTGCAGCTCGAGCGCGGCGCGGATGGCACGGCGGGCATCATCCCGACGCGCCACCGGAATGCCGAACATCGCCATCACTTCGTCACCGACGAACTGGTTCACCCGCCCCCCATGGCGCTCGATCACGGCGATGGCCTCGCGCTTGATGCGCGACATGATTTCCTCGACCTCCTCCGGATCGAAGGCCTCGTTGAGCGCGGTATATCCGGTGAGGTCGGAAAACATCACCGTGGCGTGGCGCCGCTCGCCCTCCTCGTTCGGCGCTGGCTGACGGCCCACGGCTGGCGGCGGCGCCACGGTCGTGCGCGCAGGAGCGGCAGAATCGGACGCAGACACGCCAGGTTCCGCGGCCTTGCGCAGGCGCTTGCGGTCACCCAGCGAGACCACGCCCAGCTCACGCAGGTCGTCATCCGTCAGGTCGCGGAGCAGGTCGACCGAGACATCCTGGGCGATGAACTCGGCTGCGTACCTGGCAAGACCATGGGAGGCAAGCCAGGTCTGGATATCGGTCATGGTGTGATGGGAGCGGGCGGGGGCTTTGACGCGGACAGCCCCATTTTGCCCCGGTCCGGGCCGGCGTGCGCCAGTTCCCGGTCAAGCCTTTGCGCAAGGCCTATTCGTAACGCTTGCCCAGCGCCAGCAGCTCTGGTGTTCCGATCAGGGCATTGAGCTGGTCAAAGTCGAGCATGGCCTCCCGCATCGGCAAGCTGCTCTGGTGCCGGTGCAGGCTGGCGTAGTATTTTTGCAGTGCAAACGCCGCGGCGCGGGCTGTGCCACCCGGATAGATCACCACCCGGAAACCCCGCTCACCCAGAGCGTCGGCGCCCTGCACCGGCGTCAGGCCACCTTCGACCATGTTGGCCAGCAAGGGGATACGCCGCGCAAACTGCGCGCAGGCCTTGTCCATCTGCTCGGGCGAACGCAAGGCCTCGATGAACAACACATCGACGCCACACTCCAGATAGGCCTCGGCCCGTGCCATCGTGGCGTCCCAGCCTTCGACGGCCAACGCGTCGGTACGCGCCAGGATCAAGGTCTGCTCGGATGTGCGGGCGTCGAGCGCCGCCTTGAGCTTTCCGCACATTTCTGCCACCGGAATCACGGTCTTGCCGTCCAGGTGGCCGCAACGTTTCGGAAAAGTCTGGTCCTCAAGTTGCAACATGGCCGCACCGGCGCGCTCGAACAATTTGACGGTCCGGATCGTGTTCAGCGCGTTGCCGAAGCCGGTATCGGCGTCGACGATGACGGGAACCGCCACCCGCTCGGTGATACGTGCCAAGGTATCAGCCACCTCGGTGGCCGTGGTCAGGCCGACGTCGGAGCGGCCCAGGCGGGTGTAGGCGATCGACGCACCGGACAGGTACAAGGCCTCGAAGCCGCTTTGTTCAGCGATCAGCGCTGTCAACGCGTCGTAGATTCCGGGTGCCAGCAGCACCTTGTCTTGTTGCAGTCGTTGCCGCAGTGTTTCATTCATGTCGGGATTTCCTGATATTGGGTCATCGGTTGACCTGTGCCAGCATGTTGGCGGCGGTGCGGGCCGCGATCCAGCCTCCGCCGACGGCGCTGAGCAGTCCGTTGCCGGACAGATAACCCCAGACTGCGTTGCCGGACACACCTCGGGCAGCGCCGCCAGAGGCCAGCAGATTGACGAATGGTGCGCCGTTGGTGTGCAGCACACGGCAATCGGCGTCGATATCCAGGCCGCCCTGGGTATGGAAAAGCGCTCCGGTCACCTTGACCGCATGGTAGGGGGGCAGCAAGACACGTTCGAAACTGCGCCCCAGGGCATCGGGCTGGCCCGGTGCGACAACTGCCAGCGTATCGCGCAAACCCTGCACCTGGCAACCGATCAACTGTGCGAGCGCGTCCAGGTCACGGGCCGTCTTGACGGCGCCGGTTTTCTCCAGCTCGACAAAGTCAGGGAAGCTGCGCGCCATGTCCAGCAAGGGGCCATCGAACACATTCCAGGCCACACCCCCGGGTTGGCCCAGCACATGCACCGCCGCCTCGGAGTAGCCCAGCGTCTCATCATGGAACCGCATGCCGTGCGCATTGATCTGTACCCCGCCCTGCATCATCATGGCCCAGCTCATCAATGCATTTTGCGGCGTGGCCCACGATCCGTGGCCCTGGTAACCGCCGAGGTCAGCCAGTCGGGCGTCGATCTGGCGCGCCCACCGGATCGCGCTGCCATCGTTGCCGACATGGCAGGCGAACGCCGCATCGCGCATCTCTGGCAAGAATTCGCGGACCATGGCCGCATCCCCGGCAAATCCGTTGCAAGCGAGCAGCAACACGTCGCAACGCAGTTGCTCCAGCGTGCCGTCGGGCCGCGTGTATCCGACACCCCGGACACGGTCATCGGTATCCAAGTACAACACGCGCACCACCGCGTCGGTCAGGACGTCGGCGCCGGCCGCCATCGCGGTACGCTCCAGGCTGGCCATCAACGCCGCTCCGGTGCGCTCGGGTACCGCATGCATGCGCCGCGCCCGGTGGCCCGGATACAGAAAGCCGTCGAGTACCTCGAACACGATGCCCTGCTGCTCCAGCG
>JBKJRR010000121.1:0-13732 GCA_046594635.1 Burkholderiaceae bacterium | reverse complement strand
GCCGAGATGGACGCCGATGTGCTGTGCGAGCAGTTCATCGCCGGTGATGAAGTCACCTGCCCGGTGCTGGGCGCCGGCGAACACGCCCGCGCTCTGCCGGTGATCCGGATCGTCGCGCCCGAGGGCAACTACGACTACCAGAACAAGTATTTCACCGATGACACCAAGTACCTGGTGCCGTGCGGGCTGCCAGCCGGCGAGGAAGAAGCCATCCAGGAGATCGTGCTGCGGGCCTATCGCATCCTCGGCTGCCGCGGCTGGGGCCGGGTGGACGTGATGATCGCCGGCGATTCGCGCCAACCCTCGCTGCTCGAGATCAACACCTCGCCCGGCATGACCAGCCACTCGCTGGTGCCGATGTCGGCCCGCGCCGCAGGGCTGAGCTACGAAGACCTGTGTCTGCAACTGCTGATGGACGCTGCGATGGACAACCGGCGGCCAGCGTCGGCCGGTGCACAAGCCGGTGAGGCGCCATGAGATGGCAAGCCAACGCAATGGTCCTTCCACTGAATCCAAGGGGCGCGCGCCAGGCGGCTTGCGCCGGTCCGCGCGCGCCGGAGGACCCGGCATGAACGACCCGTTGATGCTGCCCTTTGATGTACGCCTGATGCACATGACGGCCAGCGCCTTGTTCGTGATCTTCGCGCTGGTGGCCCTGTCGGCGCTGGCGCAATGGATAACACAACGCCCGGTTTTCGCCATCACATCGATCACGGTTTCCGGCGAAGTGACGCACAACAACGAACCGACCTTGCGGGCCAATGTCACCCCGCGCCTGGCCGGCAACTTCTTCACGCTCGACCTGGTCCAGGCACGCGCTTTGTTCGAGGCGATGCCCTGGGTGCGCCATGCGGTGGTACGGCGGGAGTTTCCCAACCGCCTGCGTGTGGAACTGCAGGAACACCAGGCCGTTGCCTATTGGGGCCCCGAGGAGGACTCGCGCCTGCTCAACAACCATGGCGAAGTGTTCGAAGCCAACGTCGGCGAAGTCGAGCACGAGTCCTTGCCCCGCCTCAATGGTCCGCCAGGACAGGAGCCCCAGGTGCTGGCCATGTACCAGGTACTGCACCCCATGCTCGAGACGCTGGAACTGCAGCTTGAGCAACTCACACTCAGCGGCCGCGGCGGCTGGACGGCGCAACTGGACAGCGGCGCGGTCATCGAACTCGGACGCGGCAGCGACGACGAGGTCATCAAACGCGCCGCTCGCTTCCTGCGCACGATCACGCAAGTCACCTCACGTTACAACCGCAGGCCGGATGCGGTGGAGTCGGCCGACCTGCGGCATGCTGACGGCTACGCACTGCGTCTTCGCGGCGTCAGTACGGTGGTCGCGGATGGTCAGAAGAAATAGCGCAAAACAACAGGTATCGATATGGCGAAAGAATACAAGGACCTGGTCGTAGGACTCGACATCGGCACCGCCAAGGTGATGGTGGTCGTGGCCGAGGTCATGCCTGGCGGCAAACTCAAGCTCGCGGGGCTGGGTGTGGCACCCAGCACCGGCATCCGGCGTGGCGTGGTGGTCAACATCGACGCCACGGTGCAGAGCATCCAGCTCGCACTCAAGGAAGCCGAACTGATGGCCGACTGCAAGATCACGCGGGTCTATACCGGCATCACCGGTAGCCACATCCGCGGCATCAACTCCAGCGGCATGGTGGCGATCAAGGACCGCGAAGTGACGCAGGCCGACGTGGCGCGTGTCGTGGAGACCGCCAAGGCGATCAACATTTCGACCGACCAGCGCCTGCTGCTGGTGGAGCCGCAGGAGTTCATCATCGACGGCCAGGACGTCAAGGAGCCGATCGGCATGAGCGGCATCCGGCTTGAAGCCAAGGTGCACATCGTGACCGGCGCGCAGAGTGCAGCCGAAAACATCATCAAGTGCGTGCGACGCTGCGGCCTGGAAGTCGAGCAGTTGATGCTCAACCCGCTCGCGTCCAGCCTGTCGGTGCTGACCGACGACGAGCGCGAACTGGGCGTCGGCCTGGTGGACATCGGCGCCGGCACCACCGACGTGGCGATTTTTGCGAATGGCGCGATCCGGCATACGGCGGTCATTCCGATCGCCGGCGACCTGATCACCAGCGACATCGCAATGGCGCTGCGCACACCGACCAAGGACGCCGAGGACGTGAAGATCGACAGCGGTTGCGCCAAGCAATTGCTGACCGACGCCGAAACCCAGGTCGAGGTACCGGGCCTGGGCGACCGCGGTCCGCGACTGCTCAGCCGTCAGGTGCTCGCTGGCGTGATCGAGCCGCGGGTCGAGGAAATATTCGCGCTGGTGCACCAGGTGATGCGCGACTCCGGTTTCGAGGAAGTCCTGTCCTCGGGCATCGTGCTGACCGGCGGCTCCAGCATCATGCCCGGCATGGTCGAACTCGGTGAGGATATCTTCCTCAAGCCGGTGCGCCGCGGCGTACCCAAATACTCCGGTGTCCTGTCCGACATGGTGGCGCAACCGCGCGCTGCCACGGTCATGGGTCTGCTGGAAGAAGCCCGCATGGCACGCATGCGTGGCCTCAAGGTAGCCCAGAAGAACGGTTCCATGCGAACTGCTTTTGGCCAGGTCAAGGACTGGTTCGTGGGGAACTTCTGATGGCACTGAGGCACTTGACCCATCGCGCTCGCCACTGGGGCGATCGCCAGGACAGCAACCGGACCTGGCTGGCCCGCGGCAGCCCCCATGTCCGATGGCGGTGCACCAAACCGCCCGATCCGGGAGGCCGGGCCACAAGATCACTGACAAATCAAGGCAACTGCAACAATTTTGGAGAACAACATGAGTATTGAAATGATTGAAGAGCAGACGTTCAACATGGGCACCCAGATCAAGGTGATCGGGGTCGGTGGTGGCGGCGGCAATGCCGTCGAGCACATGATCGCCTGCGAGGTGGGTGGCGTCGAATTCATCTGCGCAAATACCGATGCGCAGGCCCTGAGCCGCAGCGCCGCGCACAAGACCATCCAGCTGGGCGTCACCGGGCTGGGCGCCGGCAGCAAGCCGGACAAGGGTCGCGACGCAGCCGAGCAGGCGGTGGACGAGATCCGCGCATCGATCGAAGGTGCACACATGTTGTTCATCACCGCTGGCATGGGCGGTGGCACCGGCACAGGCGCGGCACCGGTGATCGCACGCATTGCACGTGAGATGGGCATCCTGACAGTCGGCGTGGTCACCAAACCCTTCGATTTCGAAGGTGGCCGCCGCATGCTGATCGCGGACAGCGGCTTGTCCGAACTTGAGGTCAATGTCGATTCGCTGATCGTGGTGCTCAATGAGAAGCTCGAAGAGGTGCTGGGCGACGACATCACGCAGGACGAGGCTTTTGCCCATGCCAACGATGTACTCAAGAACGCTGTCGGCGGCATTGCCGAAATCATCAATGTGCCAGCCCACATGAACGTCGACTTCGAAGACGTGCGCACCGTGATGGGCGAGCCCGGCAAGGCCATGATGGGAACCGCCACCGCCGGCGGCCCGGACCGCGCCCGCATCGCCGCCGAGCAGGCGGTGGCCTGCCCGCTGCTCGAAGGAGTGGATCTGTCGGGCGCCAAGGGCGTGCTGGTGCTGATCACGGCCAGCAAGGGCTCGCTGAAGTTGTCCGAGTCCAAGCTGGCCATGAACACCATTCGCGCGTTTGCTTCACCGGACGCGCTGGTGATTTACGGCACCGCGTATGACGACACCCTGGGTGACCAGATTCGCGTGACCGTGGTCGCCACCGGCCTGTCGCGCCAAGGTCAGCGTCGCACCGCGCCGCCGCTGCAGGTGCTGCGCACTGGCACCGACAACGTGCCGTTCCAGATCCCGACGCTGACCAACCAGGTCAGCGGCAGCGCCAGTTCAGGCGGGGCACAAGCTGGCAACGGCATGACGCAACCCGACTATGGCAGCCTGGGCACACCGGCTGTCTGGCGCGGTCGTGGCGCGGCAGCGGCCAAGGTGGATGCCTTGTCTAGCGGCGGCATGGACGACTACGAGATCCCGGCATTCCTGCGCAAGCAGGCGGATTAAGCCCTGCCTGACGAGCGTTCGCGGCGCACTTCCTACAATCGGGGGATGCTGCGCCAACGAACCCTCAAGTCCCAGACCCGCGCCATTGGCGTGGGCCTGCACAGCGGACAAAGGGTGGAACTCACGCTGCGTCCGGCGCCGCCGAATACCGGCATTGTGTTCCGGCGTGTCGATCTTCCGGTGCCGGTCGAGATCCCGATGACGGCCGAATCGGTAACCGATACACGCATGGCGACCACGGCGTCCCATGGCAGCGCCAAAGTGGCCACGGTCGAGCACCTGATGTCGGCCTGTGCCGGCCTGGGCATCGACAACCTTTTCGTCGACATCACGGCCGAGGAAGTGCCGATCCTGGACGGATCGGCTGCGTCCTTCCTGTTCCTGCTGCAGAACGCCGGCGTGGTCTGGCAGGACGCGGCGCGCCGATTCATCCGGGTCACGCAGCCAGTGGAAATCCGCGACGGCGAAGGCGCGCAGGTGCGCTGGGCACGGGTGGCGCCCTACCATGGCTACCGGCTGAGTTTCGAGATCGTGTTTGACCATCCGGCGGTCGACTCGACCGGCCAGCGTGTCAGCTTCGACATGGGCACGGGGTCGTACTCGCGCGACATCGCGCGGGCACGCACCTTCGGCTTCACGCGTGACGTCGAGACCATGCGCGTGAACGGACTGGCGCTGGGCGGGGGCCTGGACAACGCCATCGTGATGGACGACTACAAGATCCTCAACGCAGGCGGCCTGCGCTACGACGACGAGTTTGCCAAGCACAAGATCCTGGACGCAATAGGCGACATGTACATGCTGGGCATGCCACTGCTGGCCGACTACACCGCATTTCGCTCCGGCCACGAGTTGAACAACCGGCTGGCGCGGACACTGATGGCGCGCAAGGACGCCTGGGAAGTCGTGACCTTCGACGATGAGGCACTGGCGCCACCGGGATTTGCCCAACTCGCGCCGGCCTGGTGATGGCGGGTTGCCCCGCCCGTTTTTGACACCATGATCTTTTTTCGCTGGCTGATTCCCACTCTTTTTGTGGTTGCCGGAATGCTGTTTGCTGCCTTCTTGTTGACCGGCAACCCGCGCTACAAGCAACTCGGCCTGCGTGTGCTGCTGACCTCTTTGTTCGCTGCATTCGGCTTCTTTGCGGTGCTGATTGCGATCAATCTGTCGCAGTAGATCGCGCACGTCGCACGTTGCGTGCTCAGCGCAGACAAGGGCCATAGGACTGTCGCAACGCAACTGCCCGGACCTGAGCGCACAATGGGAGTGGGTCTGCACATCGCAGACATCGTGACCACCGCACGTCGCCGGTAGCCAAGCCAGCGTGCAGGACAAGCCACCATGGTCAGACTTCAATTTTCCATCGAACTCGCGTACGAGATCGACCCACCCGGCTGCGATTTCATCTTCAGCATCCATGCGGCGCGCACTGCCCACCAGACGGTGATCGACGAAACGCTGCTGGTCAGCCAGCCGCTGACACAAAACCTGTACACCGACCCGGTCCACCACACCCGATACCTCAGGCTCATGGCCATGCCGGGTCCGCTCACCGTGCGTTATGAGGCGACGGTCGAGTTGAACCACTATCAGGCCGACCCCGCACAACTGGGCGAGGTGGCCGTGGCCGATTTGCCAGGGTCGGTGCTACCGTATCTGTATCCCAGCCGATATTGCCAGTCTGACCGGCTGCTGCGGTTTGCTGTCAATGAGTTCGGCCACCTGTGGCATGGTTACAGCCGGGTCCAGGCGATCCGCGACTGGGTGGTGTCGAGGGTGAAATTTCGCTCCAACACGTCGGACGTCAACACCTCGGCCATCGACACCCTGGTCGAGGGCACTGGTGTATGCCGCGATTTCGCCCACCTGATGATCGCCTTGTGCCGCGCACTGAACATTCCGGCGCGTTTCGCAACCGGCATCGATTACGGCGCCGATCCGGCCCTGGGCCCCACCGATTTCCACGCCTATGTCGAGGTTTTCCTGGCAGATCGCTGGTACATGTTTGACGCGTCGGGCGTGGCCATTCCGATGGGTTTTGTGCGTTTCGGCACCGGGCGTGATGCCGCTGACTCTGCGTTTGCCACCATATTCGGCGGCGTGCGTGGCAGCGCACCGATGATCCAGATCCAGGCGGTCCCCAATTCACAAGGTCAGTTGGTGGTACCGCAACACGTGCCGTTCGCGCTGTCCACCGACGGCCAGCTCAACATGTAGTGGCTGCGGGTTGTGCGCGCGTCAGGGCCGAAGCTGGCGATCGGCGGCCGCAGCCAACGCGCGCAACTGATGTGCTTTTCCCGCATGGGCATGGGTGATCGCCATGCCCAGCGCATCCGCTGCATCGGTACCGGGCAGGCCAGGCAGCGCCAGCAGCCGCCGCACCATTTCCTGTACCTGGGTTTTCTGCGCCCTGCCGTAGCCCACCACCGCCTGCTTCATCTGCAGCGCGGTGTACTCGGCCACCGGCAGGTTGCGCGAAACCAATGCCGTGATGCAGGCGCCCCGCGCCTGTCCCAACAACAGGGTGGACTGCGGATTGACGTTGACGAACACGATTTCGACACAGGCGCAATCGGCCTCGTACCGCTGCGCCACTTCGCAGACACCATCGAACAGAAGCTTGAGCCGGCCCGGCAGCGCACTCAGCGCCGGCCCCACGGTGCTGATGGTTCCGCTGGCCACATAAGTCAGGCTTGCACCCTGCACGTCGATGACGCCAAAACCGGTGGTACGCAAGCCAGGGTCGATACCGAGAATTCGCATGGAGCCGTGTCTACAGATCGAAGTACCAGCGCACCGAATGGAAGAACACCGGTGCGGCAAAACACAAGGCGTCGACCCGGACGAGCAGGCCGCCGGCGCCAGTGACACCTTCGCCCTGACTGCCCCAGTTCGGAATACCCCGATCCCGCTTGATCGCCTTCATCACCAGATGTCCGAGCGAACCAGCGGCACAGGCTACCAACGCCATGGCCAGCGCCTGGCCCGGCTTGAACGGCGTGATGCCGGCGAGCAGGCCACCGAGCAGCGCCGCCACGCCAACGCCGATACACCAGCTAAGCCAGTTGAAGCTGCTGCTGATGGCCGGCGCCGTCGGCGCGCGGCGCAGGCGATGGGCCGCCAAGTGCTGCACCAGCATGCAGGTCTGAACCACCAGCACCAGAAAAAAGACCAGGAACGCGCCGCGGTCGCGGTAGTTCGGAAAGTCCAGCAACAGCAATGCCGGCACATGGCTCATGCCGTACAGGCACACCATGATGCCCCATTGCAACTTGGCATTGCGCTCGAGAAAACGCTGCGGGTCGTTGGCCAGTGCGCTAACCACCGGAATCGCCAGAAACACGTACACCGGAATGAAGACCGTGAACAGGTCGAAATGCCGCGTACCCACCAGGGTGTATTGCAACGGCAGGATCACAAAAAATGCCAGCACCAGGCTGCGGTGGTCACCACGGCGGGTCGGCGACAGCGTCATGAACTCACGCAATGCAAAGAAAGACACCAGCGCGAACAAGATGATGGCGCCCAGGTCGCCAGACAACCAGCCGATCCAGAACACGATCACCATGTACCAACTGCTGCGCAGCAAGATGTTGGCGCGAACCAGCAACTGCCCGCGTGCCTCGCCAGCCGCGTCTTGGGCTTGCTCGCGCAAGGACAACATCAGCAAAACAACACTGGCCACAAAAAGGCAACCAAAAACGAACAGGAACATGGCGCCGACCTGCTCGCTCGCCGTCAGGTTGCGCAGATACTGGTTCATGGCAGTGCCCGCATCACCGGCGTGCGCGTTTGCGGCGCCGACACATCAAACCTCACGCAAGGCCACCACGGCCTGGCGTGCCCGCACCAGGAAATCCTTGCGCGCTTCGCCCACGCCCAGCGCGACCGGTGCACCAAACGTGACCGAACACAAGACCGGTACCGGCACAACCTCGCCCTTGGGCATGACACGCTGCACGTTGTTGATCCAGGCCGGTACCAGCACCACATGCGGAAACCGTTGCGCCAGGTTGTACAGACCGGCCTTGAACTCCTGCGGCTCCTCGGCATGTCCGCGCGTACCCTCCGGAAACAGGATGATCGAATCACCCCGCTCAAGGGCATCGACCAGCGGCTCAAGCGGATCCTGATCGGCGGTGCGCTCGCGCGACACGTAGATGGCATTGAACACGGCCGACGTGATCCAGGCGCGAAACGGTGTACGGGTCCAGTAGTCCCGGGCCGCGATCGGCCGGGTCAGCGTGCGCAGAACCTGCGGCAGCGCGGCCCAGATCAGCAGTAGATCGGCATGGCTTTGATGGTTGGCGAAGTAGATGCGCTGCTCGGCCATCGGCGGGCAGCCGTGCCAGCGCGCCTGCGCACCGGTGAGCAGACGGATCAGACCGAGCAGAAAAAAGCCCATCAACTTGGCGCGCATGGCGACGATGATACAGAGCACCCGGGCGGGCGGATTACGGCAGCTGGGCGTGCGCCATGCGGGCGACGATGGTCGAGGCGCGATCGGACAGATAGGCCGACTGGGGCAATTTTTCGAAGTACTTGGGCCGCGGCAACATCACCGCAAGGCGCGCTGCCTCGTAGGCGCTCAGGCGCGCCGCCGGCTTGCGGAAATAATGCTCGGCCGCGGCCTGTGCACCGAACACCCCGCCGCCCCACTCGACATTGTTCAGATAGATTTCCAAGATGCGCTGCTTGTCCAGCAGCAACTCCAGCAGCAGCGTCAGCACCAGCTCCTGGCCCTTGCGCAACAACGTGCGCTCGCCGGACAGGAACAGGTTCTTGGCCAGTTGCTGCGTGATCGTGGAGCCACCGACCACCTTGGGCGTACGCGGATTCCTGGCGCTGCGCGCAGCGGCCGCACGGCGCTGCGCCTGCTCCTCGGCACGGCTGTTTCTGGCCCAGGCTTTTTCGATCGCGTCCCAGTCCACACCATCATGGTCTGCATAACCGTCGTCTTCGGACGCGATCACCGCACGTTTGAGGTGGTCGGATATCTGTGCATACGGCACCCACTGCTGGCGCCAGGGCAACTCGCCCTTGACCTGGGCTATACGCCAGGCCTCGGAACGCTGGAACGTGGTTGACTGCGGATCGATCACCACCATGGCCGCAATCCGCACGACAAAGAACAACTGCAGCAACAGCATCGCCAGTGCGGCCAAGCCGATCCAGCGCCAAAGCGGCTTCATGTCATTTCCCCATGACCCTGGCTTCGAGCATCTCGTCGCGCGTGAACTTGAACCGTGACACCAGCACCAGTTGGTCGGCGCCCAGGCGCATCTCGTCGCTGAAACTGCCAAACGGGCCGGCGGAGCGGGCAATCATCTCGGCCCGACGGTCCAGCAAGGGGATGCCGGAACTGTCGACCACTTCGGTGCCCAGCACCTGCCCGTCATGGTTGACCGTGATCAACATGGTCAGCTCGCCATACAACTTCTTGCCAGCGGCGGTTGGAAAGTTGGTGGTGCCCATGTCTTCGATCAGCCGGCGCATGGTGTCGTAGTACACGGCGTAGGGCACTTCGCGCGTGGCCGGGCTCACATAGCGCTTCTTCGGACGCGCGTTTTCTTCCTTGATGCGCCGCTCGATCTCGGCCAGCAACTTGATCAGGCGCCTGCGCTTCTCCTCGCGGGTTTCCTGTTCGGTCATCGACGACGGGTTATGCGGATCGGGCGGCCGCAAGGCGGCCAGTTGGGTCTGCACCTGGGCCAGCATGATCTGCTGCTGTTCAAGCAGTGTCTGGGTGTTGCGCTGGGTCTGCTCCTCAAGCGTATCGCCGACGGACACCATTGCCGACGCAGGCAAGGGCGTGGTGGCACGCCCCTTGTCCAGCTCGCCGCCGCCAGACATGTTGGCCTGCGCCAGCGCCTGGGCCTTGTCGGGCTTGTCCTTGGTGCGGGCGTTGACCAGGATCACCTCCAGCGGCGAGTCCTCGAACACCCGCTTGAATCGCTCGGGGCCCACAAAGCGCACCGTCAGCAATGCCGCATGGACGACAAGCGAGGCGCCGAGTGCCAGTTGCAGGGTGGTGAGTGTTCGCAGCAGCTTCACGAGTCGGGATTATCGCCGCCCGCCGGTCCTGCCTGCGCGCCCTCTTGCATGTCGACGGCAATGGCAATCGGACCGGCCACCGCCTCGTCGTCGCCCTCGTCTTCGGCACTGTCATCCGCGGCACGATCGCCGGACTCGATCGCCGCGTCCAGCCGCTCGATCACCGTGGCCGTGACGTCCAGTGCGATCGTGTCGAGATCGCCCAGGCGTACCCGCACCCGTGCGCCGCGTGGCAGATCCCGGCCGCCGAGCACCGGCAGCACCAGCGGCAGCGTCTCGGCGCGCACCATGTTCTCCTTGAACACAGCCGCATCGAGTTCCGTGATGTGATTCTGCGCCAGGTATTGCATCGTCCAGAAACGCTCCATCGCGCCCTGGAAAGCGCCATAAGCAGCGTAGGCTGCGTCGAAGGCCGAGATGATCGAGAACAACTCGGCGTCCTTGGGTTTAAAGGGCGCCACCAACGCCGCCGTCCGCCCATGGCGTGCACAGGCAATGATCTGCCACTGGTTGACCAGGTCGGTATAGCGGCGCAGCGGTGACGTGCTCCAGGCGTAGCTGGGCACACCGATACCGGCATGTGGCAACGCCCGCGTACCCATGCGCACCTTGACGCCCGGCGCCAGGCTGGCCTGGCTGCGGTAGATGCCGGGTACACCCAGTTCGGCCATCCAGTTGCCCCAGGTGCTGTTGGCCAGGATCATCGCCTCGGCCACGATCAGGTCCAGCGGCGCGCCTCGCTGGCGCACCGATATTTCCACCGATTCGTTGCCCTCGGGCTCGCCACCATTTTTGCCCGTCAGGCGGAAGTTGTAGTCAGGCCGGTTGAAAGTCTCCGGCTTGCCGCGCACCAGGATCCGCTGCGCCTTCAGATGTTCGGCCAGACGATACAGAAAGGCCAATTGCGTGCGCATCCCGGGCGCCAGTGTGTCAGCTCCGTCCGCATGTTCGAACTCCGGCTGCCGCAGCCAGACCGTGGTCACGATCCGGTCAAGCTGGTCATGGCGCAGGTTGGCGACAATAGGCACGCGCTCCAGCCGGGTCTCGCTGCCGGTGATCGCCAGCGTCGCCTCATCAAGCGTCACGTAGAGCGAGACCGCCGGACAATCGCGTCCTTCGAGCAGCGTGTAGGTCTGCACCACCTCGTCGGGCAGCATGGTGACCTTGAAGCCAGGCATATAGACGGTGGACAACCGGGCACGGCCCAGCTGGTCGATCGCGTCCCCAGGCAACACAGCCAGACCGGGCGCTGCAATATGCACGCCAAGCACCACCTTGCCGCTGCCCAGACCCTGCACACTGAGCGCATCGTCGATTTCGGTGGTTGCAGAATCGTCGATGGAGAACGCCTGCACCGGCGCCAGCGGTAATTCGTCGCGGATGGCGCTGGCCCGCACGGCGGGAAAATCAATGCCTTTGGGGAAATTCTCGAACAGGAAACGGCGCCAGTGAAACTGATAGGCGGAATCAATCGCGCCGGCCTGCTGCAACAGGTGCAGCGGCGCCAGTTTGGTTGCGCGCGAGGCTTCAACCACCGCTTTGTATTCGGGGGCATTCTTGTCCGGCCTGAACAGGATCTTGTATAGCTGTTCGCGCACCGGGTCCGGGCATTGGCCCGCACCCAGGGCGCTCACCCATTGCTCGATCTGCTCCTGCACCTGTTTCTTCTTCTCGATCGCCGCCAACGCCAGGGCCAGCACATCCGCGCCAGCCTTGCGAAACCGCCCCTTGCCGGCGCGCCGGAAGTAATGCGGCGCCTCGAACAGGCAGATCAGCGCGCCCACCTGCTGCTCGAGCGTGGCCTTGTCGCTGAAATACTCCCGCGCCAGATCGGCAAACCCGAATTCCTCCTCGGGCGCAAACTCCCAGGCCATGTCGAGCTCGATGCCGTCGCTGACTTCCCGCGCAGCGGCCATCAGCGTGGCCGGCGCCGGCATCTCGAACGTCACCAGCATGTTGCTGGCCTTGACCTTGGTGCGTTTTCCGCTGTCGAGTTCCACCTGCGCAGACGAATCGGTCTGCGACAACACCCGCCCGGTCAAAAACTTGCCGGCTTCTTCGAACAATGCATACATGGGCCGTATTGTCTCTGCAAACTTCCGTGCCGCTGGAGCGCGGCGCGCGCAACGCTGGGAGTGAACGGCTCAGGCCAGGTCGAGAAAGCGCAGGACGCCGTCCACATGCACCGCGAAATCGCTCAGGCCGTGGTCGCTGCCCTCCAACAGGCGCAATTGCACACCCGGATAACGCGCCGTCATTTCCCGCCAGTCCAGTACCTCATCGCCCTTGGCGGCCAGCAGGTAGTAACGCTGCGGCAACGTCGGACCACCGGTCTGCAGGTCCCGCAGTTCATCGACAAAGCCGGCCTCGAACACCAGGCGCAGGCTCGGGTCATGCCAGGCGGCATGGTCGCCAATCTGCGTTGCCAGGTCGCGCGCCGCGAACACGGCCGGGTTCAGCAGCACGGTCTTGCAAATGCCCTGCTCTGCCAGCCATGTGGCATAAAAGCCACCCAACGAGGAGCCCACCACCGCCATCGCCTGGCGCGGCCAGGCGCGGATACCGGTCTGCACCATGTCCATCGCCAGGCGCGGCGACATCGGCAGCTGCGGGCACCACCAGGTCACATCGGGATGGTCCCGGGTGATGCGTTGCGCCATCAAACGCGACTTGGCCGAATCGGGCGACGAACGGAAACCGTGCAGGTAAAGCAGATGGGTGGTGGGTGATGCAGGGGTCATGCCGGAATCATAGGCACGCCGCGCAGGCGTTCTGCCCGGACGGGGATAATTCGCCATGGTCGCTGTATTTGATAAGCCCTCCCTGTGGCGCCGCATCGTCCCGCTGTTCAGCGGATTCGATGCCCTTTTGTTTGTTGCCGTACTGGTGCTGGCCGGCGCCGGCCTGCTGACCATGTATTCGTCCGGATTCGACCACGGCACGCGCTTCAGCGACCACGGGCGCAACATGCTGATCGCGGCCGCCATCATGTTTGTGGTGGCCCAGATTCCGCCGCAACGGCTGATGACCATCGCGGTGCCGTTGTACCTGGCCGGGGTGGCGCTGCTGGTGGCCGTGGCGCTGTTCGGGATCACGCGCAAGGGGGCGACCCGTTGGCTCAACCTGGGTGTCACGATCCAGCCCAGCGAAATTCTCAAAATTGCCATGCCGTTGATGCTGGCCTGGTGGTTCCAGAAACGCGAGGGTCAGTTGCGTCCGCTGGACTTTGCCGTGGGCGCCATGTTGCTGGTGATCCCGGTCGCTCTGATCATGAAGCAGCCCGACCTGGGCACTTCGTTGCTGGTGCTGGCGGCCGGCCTGTCGGTGATATTTTTTGCTGGTCTGAGTTGGCGTCTGGTGTTGCCGCCGGTGGCGCTGGCCATGGTCGGCATCATCCTGCTGGTGTTGTTCGAACCGAGCCTGTGTGCCGATGGCGTGCGCTGGTCGGTGCTGCGCGATTACCAGCAACAACGCATCTGCACGCTGCTCGATCCCGCCAAGGATCCGCTGGGCAAGGGTTTTCACATCATCCAGGGCATGATCGCCATCGGATCGGGCGGCATCTGGGGCAAGGGTTTCATGCAAGGCACGCAGACCCACCTGGAGTTCATCCCCGAGCGCACCACCGACTTCATCTTTGCGGCGTTTTCC
>JBKJRR010000478.1:0-2572 GCA_046594635.1 Burkholderiaceae bacterium | reverse complement strand
CAAATTCATGGACGGTCAAATTATAGGTTTGCAAGACTGGTTCCAGACTCCGCGTGGCCGTTACATGCTGGACTGGGAACGCCAGCAACTCGATCAGGTCGTCGCCGACATCTTCGGCTTTCATGCCGTGCAACTGGGGCTTTCTGCACTTGACGCGTTGGCGGCCAATCGCATGCCGCATCGATGGTTTCTTGCCGGTGGCGACAATCACACGGCAATGGCGGCGCGACCCGGCCCGCCGCACGGTAACACGGGAGTGTCAGCAGGTCAAACCGACAGCGCTGCCGCTAGGCCGACCGCATTGGCCTGCGACTTTGCCGCATTGCCGTTTCCGGCGAACAGTCTGGATCTGGTGGTATTGCCCCATACGCTGGAGTTGCATGCCGACCCGCATGCCACGTTGCGCGAGGTCGAGCGGGTACTGGTACCCGAAGGGCGTGTTGTCATCTGCGGCATCAACCCGGTCAGCCTTTGGGGCTTGCGCCAGCGGCGTGCCCATATGTATCGGCGGATGGGCATGGGCGACTTGTATTTGCCGCAGGAGGGAGAGTTCATCGGCTACTGGCGCCTGCGCGACTGGTTGCGACTGCTCAGCTTCGAGGTCGAGTCGGGTCGCTTCGGTTGTTACCGGCCAGCGGTTTCCGACGAGGTTTGGCTCGGGCGTTTCCGATGGATGGACAAGGCGGGCGCGCGTTGGTGGCCGATCTTCGGCGCGGTCTATTTTCTGGTGGCCACGAAGCGGGTGCGTGGCATGCGCCTGATGGGACCGGCCTGGAAGACCGTGCCTGGACGGGCCTCTGCGCCGGTGTCGGTCACGAACCGCGGAAACACCCATCGCAATCCGGCGTGATTCGACAGTACCGCCGAAACCTTGGTCGTGGTGCTTGCGCGCATGACGCGCTGTGGGTGATCGAACCCTTTTTCAGGAGCATGTGAAGAATGAACCAGATTGAGATCTATACCGACGGTGCCTGCAAAGGTAACCCGGGTCTTGGCGGATGGGGCGCCGTGTTGATGTCGGGTAGCTCCGAGAAGGAACTGTGCGGCGGCGAGATCCAGACCACCAACAACCGGATGGAATTGACCGCCGTGATCGAGGCGCTCGCCGCCTTGCAGCGGCCCTGCAACGTGGTCCTGTATCTGGACAGTGAATATGTGCGCAAGGGCATCACCGAGTGGATCGCGGGCTGGAAGGCGCGCGGATGGCGGACCGCCGCCAAGCAGGATGTCAAGAACGCGGACCTGTGGAAGCGACTCGACCACCTGGTCGCAACGGGTGGGCACCAGATCGACTGGCGCTGGGTCAAGGGGCACTCGGGTGATCCGGGTAACGAGCGTGCGGACATGTTGGCCAATCGGGGTGTTGAGTCGGCCCGCACCCTTGGTCACGACAAGGGGCGTGGCGCAGTTGCTACACCCAGCTTAGCCGTGCGCGGAACTTTACCGAGCGAATAACACCTGACTCCGGCAAGACTGATACATTCGCGCACTGATTTCTGACTGATTCCCTTCCTTCCCTCCGGAGTTGCATCGCCTCATGGTCTCCAAAGTTGTCTATTCCGCCGTAGCGGTTGTGGGTATTGCGGCGGCCTCCGCTGGTGCATGGTGGTATCAGGCCAGGCCGCAAGGTCCGGTTGAGATCAAGGCTGATGCCGGGGCTCCACGCGCAGGTGCCGGAGCGGCAGCGCCCGCAGGGGCAGCGTCGGCACCCCGTGCAGCAGGCGTCGAAGTGGTCAAGGCCGAGCGCGCGCGTTTGCAGGATGACGCGCAGTCGGTAGGCTCCTTGCGCTCCCGCCAGAGTGTCATGTTGCGGCCCGAAGTGGCCGGCCGTGTGAAGGAGCTCGGTTTTGCCGACGGTGCCAGCGTACGCAAAGGCCAGGTGCTGGTACAGCTCGACGACGTTTTGCAGAAGGCCGAGATCAAGCAGGCGCAGGCACAGGTGTCGATTGCCCAGGCCAATCTCAAGCGCAACCAGGAACTGGTGGCCCAGAGTTTTGTCGCCCAGCGCGTGCTGGACGAAAGCGGCGCCAATCTGCAGGTTGCCGAAGCCCAGTTGGCCTTGGCCTGTGCGCGATGGTCGCGCATGGCCATCATGGCGCCGTTCGATGGCATCGTCGGTATCCGCAGTGTCAATCTGGGCGACTACGTCAAGGACGGCGCGGACCTGGTCAATCTGGAAGACATCAGCAGCATGTATGCCGACTTCCGGCTGCCAGAACGGTTCCAGGGCAAATTGCGCGCGCGCCAGTCGGTGCAGTTGCAGCTCGACGCCTTCCCCGGGCGCATGTTCAAGGCTCAGATCGAGGCGATCGATCCGCTGCTTGACGTCAACGGTCGATCGGTCGGGGTGCGGGCGGTGTTGCCCAACACCATGGGTGAGGCAATGGCACAGGGCGGCGGGCGACCGGGTGGTGCCGGCGGTCCAGCCGCAACCGCAGGTGGCGCAGGCGCAGCGGGTGGTTCCAAGCCGGCGGCAGGCGGCGAAGCCGGGGCTCAGCTAAAGCCGGGCGCCGGGACCCGTCAAGCCGAAGCAGCCGCACCTGGTGGTGGTGCCAACAAACGGCCGCCTGCC
>JBKJRR010000403.1:0-3268 GCA_046594635.1 Burkholderiaceae bacterium | reverse complement strand
GGCACATACACCGCTTGAATAGAGGTGATTGCGCCGGTGTCCGTATTGGCAATGCGCTCCTCCAACCCAGATAACTCTGTACCCATCGTGGGTTGATAGCCAAGCCGTGAAGGCATTTGCCCCATTAGACCTGACACCTCCATGCCAGCCTGGATAAAGCGAAAAATATTGTCGATCAGCAGAAGCACATCGCGGTGCTCATCGTCTCGAAAATATTCGGCCATCGTCAGCGCCACGTGGCCCACGCGAAATCGGCTGCCTGGCGGCTCATTCATCTGGCCAAAAACCATCACCATATTGGGCAACACACCGGCCTCTGTCATCTCACGGTACAGCTCTTCACCCTCACGGCAGCGCTCACCGATGCCGCAAAAAATACTCACGCCGTCTTGGTGGCCCACCATGTTGTGGATCATCTCGGTCAGCAGCACTGTCTTGCCGACACCGGCGCCACCGAACAGTCCGGCCTTGCCGCCGGTCTCCAGCGGCACCAGCACGTCAATGATCTTGATGCCGGTCTCGAAAATCACCGACGTGGTCGAGCGATGGATCAGCGGCGGTGGCTCGCGGTGCACCGATCGCCACGACACGTCCTTCGGTTCGTCCTGGCGGTCGATTGCGTGGCCGAAGACATCGAACATGCGCGACAGGATGACCTTGCCGACCGGCGCCATCAATGGCCCGCCACTGTCCCTCACCGGCATGCCCCGCGCCAGACCCTGCGTCGGGGTCAGCGCGATGCCACGCACGTGGCGGGCATCAGTCTGAGTCAAGACCTCGATCGCTACTGCGCCGTCGATACCGGCACGCAGCAGGGTGCGAATGGGGGGCAGCCGGCTTTCGAAACGCACGTCAACGACGCTGCCACGCACCGCAGTGACCACGCCTGGATTCGATTCGGTCGATAGCGGTGCGAGGCTCATGGCTTCAGTGTTTGCGGGGCACCCGCAGCTGCATCTGCAACAGTCTGCGGCGAGTCGGACGCACGGTCTGTTGGCTATCGAACAGACCACGCCAGGCACCTTGAGCACGATGAGCGGAGCGGATCCAAGGCGCTGTTTGGTCGTGTTGGCGAACAACAGGCGTGTTGTTGCCGCGAATTGTTCTTACCCCATGCCCGAAGTCCAATTTATTTCGAATGGCAGTTACCACCTGCTGATCACGGCGGCCGGCGGCGACTTCAGCCGGTGGAACGACATCGCGGTCACGCGTTGGCGTGAAGACTCGAGTTGCGATCCCTGGGGCAGCTTCCGCTACCTCCGCCACGAGTCCGGTGCGGCCGTCTGGTTGTTCCACAGCGCCCAGGTGCGCGGCCGCACTGCGAGCGCCCGTCGTTCGAGACCGACCGCAGACGCTTCATCGGGCGCGGGCGCAGCAAGACCGACCCACAGGACCTGGACAGCGGCGGCGCGCTGTCGCGCAGCGCTGGGCCGGTGCTCGACGTCAACCTGGAGCAGGCCATGCAACTCGGAATGATCGGTCTCGGACGCATGGGCGCGTGCATGGTGCGGCGCCTGATGAAGAAGGGGCATAACTGCGTCGTCCACGACACCCGGCCCGAGGCCGTGGCCGCGCTGCACGCAGACGGCGCCGTCGGCGCGGCGTCGATCGAAGAATTCATGGCCAGGCTGTCGCGGCCGCGCGCGGTCTGGCTCATGGTGCCGGCCGCCATCGTCGATGCGGAACTCGCAGCGCTGGCGCCGCATCTGCAAGACGGTGACATCGTCATCGACGGCGGCAACTCGTTCTATCGCGACGACGTGCGTCGCGCAAAGAACCTGCGTGAGGCCGGCGTGCACTACGTCGACGTCGGCACCAGCGGCGGCGTTGCCGGCGAACAGCGCGGCTACTGCCTGATGATCGGCGGGGAAGAAGCCATCGTGCGCCATTTGACGCCGGTCTTCTCCGCCCTGGCGCCGGGTTTCGGCACGGCAGAGCGCACGCCAGGCCGTAGCGGCGCGATCGCGGCAGCCGAAGAGGGCTATCTGCATTGCGGCCCGTCGGGCGCGGGCCACTTTGTCAAGATGGTCCACAACGGCATCGAGTACGGCGTGATGGCGGCTTATGCGGAGGGCCTGAACATCCTTCGCAATGCCGGCATCGGCCAACGCGAGCAGAGCAGCGATGCCGAGACCACGCCGCTGCGCGACCCCGAGTTCTACCGCTACGAGATGAACCTGCCCGAGGTCACCGAGGTCTGGCGTCGCGGCAGCGTGGTTGGCTCGTGGCTGCTCGACCTCACTGCCGGTGCGCTTCTGAAGGACCCGCAACTGGAGGCCTACGACGGCCGCGTGTCTGATTCGGGCGACGGACGCTGGACCCTCCAGGCGGCGATTGACGAAGCGGTGCCGACGCCCGTGCTCAGCGCCGCCTTGTACGAACGCTTCGCCTCGCGCGGCGAGGCGGGTTTCGCCAACCAGGTTCTCTCGGCCATGCGGCACGCCTTCGGTGGCCATGTCGAGAAGCCCGCCGAGGACACCCGATGAGCGTCGCTGCACGGTCCGGATCGAGCGCCGAGCGGCCGCACTCCGACGCTCTGGTCGTCTTCGGTTTCACCGGCGACCTCGCGAGCAAGAAGATCTTCCCTGCGTTGTACGCCATGGTGAAGAAGGGCCACCTGACAGTGCCGGTGATCGGCGTCGCGTCCTCCAAGTGGGGCGCGGGCGAATGGCGCCGCCACGTGCGCGACAGCCTGCTGCACGAAACTCATAAAGGCGGTATCGACGACCCCGCCGCGTTCGACCGCCTGTTGTCACTGATGAACTACGTCAGCGGCGACTACAACGATCCCGCAACCTTCAGCGCATTGAAAGCCGCGCTGGGTGGTGCGAGGCGACCGGCGTTCTACCTCGCCATTCCGCCGTCGCTGTTCGCATCCGTGATCCAGAACCTGGGCCGCACCGGCCTGGCGGAGGACGCGCGTGTCATCGTCGAGAAGCCTTTCGGCCGTGACCTGGCGTCGGCGCGCGAACTGAACGCGGTGACGCAGTCGGTGTTCCCCGAGTCGTCGATATTCCGCATCGACCACTACCTGGGGAAGGAGGCGATCATGAACATCCTCTACTTCCGATTTGCGAACTCGTTTCTCGAACCGGTGTGGAATCGCCACCACATCGCCAGCGTGCAGGTGACGCTGGCCGAGGACTTCGGTGTCGGCGCGCGCGGCGCCTTCTACGAAAGCGCCGGCTGCCTGCGCGACGTGGTCGAGAACCACCTGTTCCAGGTGATCGCGCTGCTGGCGATGGAGCCACCGGCATTTCAGAGCTTC
>JBKJRR010000343.1:0-2649 GCA_046594635.1 Burkholderiaceae bacterium | reverse complement strand
GAGACGTCGGCCCCGAGGGGCTTGCACCAGCGACAGTCTGGTGGGCTTCACGACGCGATTATCCACTCCTCAGGTTGATTGAACGCGATTGTCTCAGGAGTGGATAATCGCGTCGTGAAGCCCACCAGACTGTCGCTGGTGCAAGCCCCTCGGGGCCGACGTCTCGGCGTCGGGTGGAAACACCGCACTGGAGGAACGTCCGGACTGCACAGGGCAGCGTAGCAGCTAACGGCTGTCCACTGAAAACCGGGCAAGCGTTTGGACGGTTTCGCCGGGCACGCAAGTGCACGGCAAAACGGACGAACGCGGGCCCGGCATAAGGTGAGGATCAGAGCAACAGAGACGAGTCGGCGGTCGGGGCAACCCGAACGCCGGGTGAAACGGGCAATCTCTACGCGCAGCAATACCAAATAGGCACATGTTGGGACGCGCAGTTCGCTGCGCCCCCTACCCGGGGCCCCCGGGGTGTGTGCGGGTAGGTAGCACCGAGCCGCTGGGTGACCGGCGGCCCAGATTAATGACAGTCACGTCGAGGGCAACCCCGACGCACAGAATCCGGCTTATCGGTGGGCTTCACACATTTAATTCCATGGGGTCGGATTCCGAATCCGCTGCGCAAGCGGTCCCGCACCACCGTCTTGCAACGGAATCGGAGCCTGACCCATCCGATCAAGCGGGAAAATCGGGTTCTGACCCCATTTGATCTGTTCTGACCCCATTTGATCCCATCTGTTCAAGTCCCCCTTTGATCAAAGGCTTCCCATGACCGACCCGTCACCCACCATCCGCGGTTTCCACGCACACGTCTACTTCGGTCCCGAGACTGTAGATCAGGCGCGGACGTTGTGCGAGGCCGCCGCTCAGCAGTTCCCGATGGTCAAGCTCGGACGCGTGCACGAAAAGCCGGTCGGACCGCACCCGGACTGGAGCTGTCAGCTGGCTTTCAAGCCGGCGCTGTTCGGCGAACTGATTCCCTGGCTGGCCATGCGCCGCGCCGGTCTGGTGATCTTCATTCACCCGATCAGCGACAACGATCTGCTCGATCACCGTGACCGCGCGATCTGGATGGGCGCGGTCCGGCCACTCAATCTCGACATACTGCGCGAACGGCAAAGCGACTTCGAACTCTGAGGAGCCTGTCGGGCTCCCAGGGCGGCAGCGGGCCGCACACAGCGGCCGCTCAGGATCGGGATCAGCCAGCCTGCACCATTCCCTCGATGCGCTGCACATGCGCGAGCAACGAGCGCTTGGCCACCGGCCACATGCGCGGCGGTACATCGTCATAGGCGCGCTCCACCCATTCGTCCATCGTGCCACCCGGCAGAGCCCGCATCACGCCCAGGATTTTCGCCTCGCGCTTGAGCCGGTGCGCCTTGAGCGCGGCAATCGCGTGCGCGGCATGTGCCAGCACATAACCGTGCGCCGGCAGGATGTATTCGATCTGCAGCGCCGCACACTGCGCCGAGAGCCGGTCCAGCGACTCCAGATAGGCCGTCATCTCGCCGTCGGGCGGATCGACCACGGTCGTACTGCCGTTGAGCACATGGTCGCCACTGAAAAGCAGGCCGTCCTGCAGCAACACCAGGCACAGGTGATTGGCCGCATGACCCGGGGTATGGATCACCTGCAATTCATGCGCTGTCGCGTTGTCCGCACCACCCAGGCGCAACACCTGGCCATCGGCGAGCACCTGGTCGGGCATAAATTCACTGGCGGCGCGCGCCGTCGCAGCGCTGGGCAATCCCATGATGGGCGGCGGCGGCGTACAAAGGGCCTGTAAGGGCCGGGCGCCCGGCGCGTGATCGGGATGCGAATGGGTGCACACAATCATGCGGATGTCGCCGCCCGCGGCGCGCCAAAGGCGCTCGAGGTGATCGGCATCGGCCGGCCCCGGATCGATTGCGATGTACCCGGTTGACGGATCACCCACCAGATAACTGTTGGTGCCCGGGCCGGTCATGGCACCGGGATTGGACGCAGTCAGTCGCATCACGTTGCGCAACAACGCCACCGGCTGGCCCGTGCGCCAATCGAGATGGTGCACGATCTGCCCGTCCGGCGAGACCAGTTGCAGTTCGCCATACGGATGCTCATGCTCCATGTAGCGCATTTCCTTGCCCCCTAACCAGCCCGCACGCGGACAACTGGTCCACAGCGGCAACTCGTCGGCGGCGCAGGCACGCAACACCGCATCCACCGAATCGAAGGCTTGGAGTCGCTCAAGCGTACGAATGGTCGGAAAGATGATGAAGAACCCGCCCGCCAGATGTTGCGCCAGCGCGTCCTGTGGACGCACCCAGACCGGCTCGAACTGCTCGGATTCATCTGCCACGGGTTGCTGCCCTGGTGGCATGCGTGCGACCAGAAACGGCACGTCGAAACGGCGTGGCAGGTCCCGGTCGGTGACCCAGTGCGCCAGCACGAATACCGCCTCGGCTGCCAGAACCAGCCCTCGCTGCACACACTGGGGCACAAATGCCGCCTTGCGGTCCATGCCCGCGATGTCAGCATCAACAGGTGTGCTGCCGTCGGCGCGCCGCGCCAGCAAGACGCCGAGTTCCTCGAAACTCTCGCGGATCGCGGCAATCGCCTGGGTCAGATGCAGATCACTCTGGCCGGGGCGCCGGCTGGCATGGGCATGCGACGCCG
>JBKJRR010000283.1:0-15903 GCA_046594635.1 Burkholderiaceae bacterium | reverse complement strand
CGATGAAAAGTGTGCGAAACAGCTGCATGGGTGCAGTTTACCGCCGAAGACAGGGCCTGACGACGGGTACAATTTCCGCATTTGGAGCTTTGACATGCGCCTGCTCGGCTAAGTGCTGACCTTCGACGATGTGTTGTTGGTTCCGGCGTTCTCTCAAGTCCTTCCAAAGGACACTTCCCTCGCAACTTCATTCTCGCGCAACATCCGGCTGAACCTGCCTTTGGTTTCGGCCGCGATGGACACCGTGACTGAGGCGCGATTGGCCATTGCCATCGCCCAGGAGGGCGGTATGGGCATCGTGCACAAGAACCTGACAGCCAAGGAGCAGGCGGCCCAGGTGGCCAAGGTCAAGCGGTATGAATCGGGCGTGCTGCGCGATCCGGTTGCCGTCACCCCGACGCATACCGTGCGCCAGGTGATGGACCTGTCCGAGCAACTTGGCGTGTCCGGTTTTCCGGTCTGTGATGGCGGCAAGGTAGTTGGCATCATCACCGGCCGGGATTTGCGCTTCGAGACCCGTTATGACGCGCCGGTCAGCTCCATCATGACGCCGCGCGAGAAGCTGGTTACCGTGCCCGACGGCACCACGTTGGCGGAAGCCAAGGCGTTGCTCAACAAGTTCAAGCTCGAACGCCTCTTGGTGGTCAATGATGCGTTCGAACTCAAGGGCCTGATCACCGTCAAGGACATCACCAAGCAGACCAGCTTCCCCAATGCTGCGCGCGACGCCTTGGGCAAGTTGCGCGTGGGCGCGGCGGTGGGCGTGGGGGAGGGTACCGAAGAACGTGTCGAGGCACTGGTGCGCGCTGGGGTTGACGCCATCGTCGTCGACACGGCCCACGGCCACAGCCAGGGTGTGATCGAGCGGGTACGCTGGGTCAAGCGCAACTATCCGCAGGTCGATGTGATCGGCGGCAATATCGCCACCGGTGCGGCTGCGTTGGCATTGGTCGAAGCAGGTGCTGACGCCGTCAAGGTGGGCATCGGCCCCGGCTCGATCTGCACCACGCGTATCGTTGCTGGTGTGGGCGTGCCCCAGATCATGGCGATTGACAGCGTGGCCACGGCCTTGAAAGGCAGCGGTGTGCCACTGATTGCTGACGGCGGCGTGCGCTACAGCGGTGACATTGCCAAGGCCATTGCGGCGGGTGCCAGCACGGTCATGATGGGCGGCATGTTTGCCGGCACCGAAGAGGCTCCGGGCGAGGTCATCCTGTACCAGGGCCGCAGTTACAAGAGTTACCGCGGCATGGGCTCGATCGGCGCCATGCAGCAAGGCAGTGCGGACCGGTATTTCCAGGAAGCCACCACGGGCAACCCTAACTCCGACAAGCTGGTGCCAGAAGGTATCGAAGGCCGCGTTCCCTACAAGGGCTCGATGGTCTCCATCGTGTACCAGATGTCGGGTGGCGTGCGCGCCAGCATGGGGTATTGTGGTTGCGCCACGATTGCTGATATGCAGGAGCGCGCCGAATTTGTCGAGATCACGACTGCCGGCATTCGCGAAAGCCATGTGCACGACGTGCAGATCACCAAGGAAGCGCCGAACTACCGCGCCGACTGAGATGGCCCACGCTTGTAAAGGCGTGTACTGCGCTGCCCCCTGAGGGGGGCTGATTTCCCTGGATTGGTCCGGCGGAAAATTGCACGGCAGTCCAGCAGTGTTCCCCACCGCAAGTAGCGAGCATCCCATGTTGCATCAGAAAATATTGATTCTCGATTTCGGCTCCCAGGTTACCCAGCTGATTGCGCGCCGTGTGCGCGAAGCACACGTGTTTTGCGAAGTCGTGCCCTGCGACGTCGGTAACGACTGGGTACGCGAGTATGCGCGCGACGGCAATCTTAAGGGCGTGATCCTGTCGGGCAGCCATGCCAGCACCTACGAAGCGCATGACTTGCGCGCACCGCAACTGGTGTTCGATCTGGGCATTCCGGTGCTGGGCATCTGTTATGGCATGTTTGCGATGGCGGTGCAGCTCGGTGGCATCGTCGCGCCGAGCAGCAAACGCGAATTTGGTCATGCCGACGTGCGTGCCCACGGTCATACGAAGTTGCTCGAAGGCATACAGGACTACGCCACGGCTATGGGCCACGGCATGTTGCAGGTCTGGATGAGCCATGGAGACAAGGTCACCGAGATGCCGCCGGGTTTCCACCTGATGGCCAGCACCGACAGTTGCCCGGTCGCCGGCATGGCCGACGAGGAGCGTCGCTTTTATGGCGTGCAGTTCCACCCGGAGGTCACGCACACCAAGCGCGGCGCGGCCATTCTCGAGCGTTTCGTGCTCGACATCTGTGGCACCCGGGCTGACTGGATCATGGGCGACTACATCTCGGAGGCGGTGGCGAAGATCCGCGAGCAGGTGGGTGACGAAGAAGTCATCCTGGGCTTGTCCGGCGGTGTGGATTCGTCGGTTGCTGCCGCGCTGATCCACCGCGCCATCGGCGACCAGCTCACCTGCGTTTTTGTCGACCACGGCCTGCTGCGCCTGAACGAAGGCGACATGGTGATGGACATGTTCGTCGGCAAGCTGCACGCCAAGGTGGTGCGGGTTGACGCCGAAGCCCAGTTTCTGGGACATCTTGCAGGTATCGACGAACCCGAGGCCAAGCGCAAGATCATCGGCCGAGAGTTTGTCGAAGTGTTCAAGGCCGCGGCCGGCAAGCTCAAGAATGACCATGCCCGTCATGTCGCATGGCTGGCCCAGGGCACGATCTACCCCGATGTCATCGAGTCGGGTGGCGCCAAGAGCAAAAAGGCGGTGACGATCAAAAGCCACCACAACGTTGGCGGTCTGCCCGAACAGCTGGGCTTGAAACTGCTCGAGCCACTGCGTGATCTGTTCAAGGATGAGGTGCGCGAACTCGGTGTTGCGCTCGGTTTGCCATATGCCATGGTGTACCGCCATCCTTTCCCAGGCCCGGGCCTGGGTGTGCGCATCCTGGGTGAGGTCAAACGCGAATATGCCGAGATGCTGCGACAGGCCGATGCCATCTTCATCGACGAGTTGCGCAGCTTCATGGACCCGGAAACCGGCAGGAGCTGGTACGACCTGACCAGCCAGGCGTTTGCCGTGTTCCTGCCGGTCAAGAGTGTGGGCGTCATGGGCGACGGCCGAACCTATGAATATGTCGTAGCGCTGCGCGCGGTGCAGACCAGCGACTTCATGACTGCAGACTGGGCCGAGTTACCCTACGCACTGCTCAAGAAGGTGTCGGGCCGCATCATCAACGAGGTCAAGGGCATCAACCGGGTAACCTACGACGTGAGCAGCAAGCCGCCGGCGACGATCGAGTGGGAGTAAGGGGCGTTCCCGGCCGATCGGTACTTATCGCGATCGATCGGGTCCGTCGGCAGCGATTACGGTCTGTCTCCTTGGATAACCGCCGTGGACTGTGGACCGGAGGTTCAAGCCGCTTGCGCCAGGTGCCTGGTTCGCGTAGCACGCATGGCGCAAGATCAACATGCGGTAGGTTGCGGACCAATGTCCGGCTTTCGCTCCGTGCTACCATTGTGCTTACAGACCTTTGGTGAGGAAAATCATGGAAGTCGCGATTCGCAAAATGGGCAACTCGCAGGGCGTGCTGATTCCGAAGCCGATCCTGGCTCAGGTGGGGCTAGAAGGTTCCGCCGAACTGAAGGTGCGTGACGGCGTGATCGAGATCCGTCCCGTCCGACGCAATCTGCGTGAAGGTTGGGCCGAGGACGCGCAACGTCTGGCGGAGCAGGGCGGTGATGCACTGGTCTGGCCGGAACTCGCCAACGAAGGCGACGAAGCGCTGATCTGGTGATGAAGACCGGAGACATCTGGCTGGTCCAACTGGATCCGACGGTGGTTAGTGAGATACAGAAGACCCGTCCCTGCGTCGTGATCTCGCCCAACGAGATGAACGCCCATCTGCGTACCGTCATCGTGGCGCCGATGACCACGGGCTCGAGACCAGCGCACTTCCGAATCCCGCTCACGTTCCAGGGCAAGCAGGGCTTGATCGTGCTGGACCAGATCAGGACGCTCGATCGTGCGCGCCTGATCAAGCGCCTGGGCGCGCTGCGCCCATCGACCCTGGCGGCGACGCTACAGACCCTGCAGGCCATGTTTGCGCCCTGATCAGGCCAGCACTGACGGAGACGGCCATTTCGCCCGCCCGTCCCAGAACCAGCGGGATATGAACACCGCATCCATCCCTTCGCGCCGCTGCAATTGATAGATGGAAACGCCGGGCAGCTTCGCATCACATGCCCATTCGCGCTCGCTGGTGATGTCGAAATCGAGATCGAACTCGTGGATCATCCCCATGCAGTGGGCACGCGCTGCGTCATCGATGCCCGCGAAGGCTTCGTCGACCAACATCAATCGGGGCGCGTACGGACTGCCACCGCGTCCGTGGAAGCTGGAAATCGCCGCGAAAAGTGGAACCCTCAGGCCCAGTGCCCGTTCGCCCCTGGAGGCAGGGCCGGAGAGCTTGCGCCACGGATCACCCTTTTGGTGTTGGCGCTCCACACGGAAGCGATGCCAACGGAGGTAGGGGTGCGAGGGGTGCCATAGAGGTTACATTCGGTCCCTCGGTGGCTGGGCAAGCTGCGCAATATTCACGGCCCTGCGATTCGGTCAGGATCCGATGCGTTGCGCCATTCGGGATTTGCCGCAACCGCCCGTTTTTTTTGCTACGCTAGGCGCTGCAATGCCTGTCCTTGATTTTTCCACGCTTTTCGATTTCCTGCCGCTGGGTGCCTACCGGTCCAGTCCCGAGGGGCGCCAGCTACGTGCCAATCCGGCGCTGGTGCGGCTCAATGGCTACGGGTCGGAGGCCGAGATGCTTGAGTCGGTAAAGGACATCGCACGCGAGTGGTATGTCGATCCGAAACGGCGTCAGCGCTTTCTCGAACTGCTCGATCGTGATGGCAAGGTGCTCAATTTCCGCTCCGAGATCTATCGGCACAAGACACGCGAACGCATCTGGATCTGCGAAAACGCGCATGTCGTGCGCAACCGGGACGGATCGATTCAGTATTACGAGGGCACGGTGGAGGACATTACGGAAACCCAGCTTACCCAGGCGAAGGGTGAGGCGAGCGAACGGCGCTTTCGCGCCATGATCGATAGGTCCCAGGTCCTGACCGTTGTCTGCGATCCAAACGGCGCGGTACTGTATGCCAGCAATGCGTCGCTCGCGATGTTGGGTGTGGACGGAAACACGTTGTGTGGCACAAACCTTTTTGACCGGATTCATGCCGACGACGTTCAACGGGCACGGGCCGAGGTGGTCGAAATCGCGCAGGGCCGCGGCAGCCTGCGCGAGTTCATCTGCCGATATCGACACGATGACGGTTCCTGGAGACACATTGCGTCGGCGGCAACCGACTGTCTGAACGATGACGCGATACATGGCATTGTGCTGAACTGCCGCGATGCCACCGAACGCCTGCGCGCTGAGCAAGCCGAATCGGCGCTGCGCGAGACTGAAGAACGCTGGCGACTCGCACTGGAGGTGGCTGGCGACGGCGTCTGGGAGTTTGACCTGGTGACGGGTGCCGGCAGATTCTCGACGCGTTTCAAGGAAATGTATGGCTATGACGACGCGGAGTTGTCCCGCTCTGGTGCCATGCTTGAAATGCTGGCCCATCCCGATGACGCAGCGTTGCGCGCACAGGCGTTTGAGGCCCATCTGGCCGGACACATACCCGGATACGTCAGCGAGCACCGCATGCGCTGCAAGGATGGCAGCTGGAAATGGGCTTTGTCGCGTGGCATGGTCAATCGACGCGATGCGCGGGGCAAGCCGCTTCGCATCATCGGCACCCATGTCGATATCACGGCGCGCAAGGGGGCCGAGGTCGAACTGCGGGAACTCAATGCGAAGCTGACCGAAAAGTCCGGTCTGCTGCAATCGACCTTGAGCAGCATCAACCAAGGCATCTTCATGATCGGCGTCGATGGCCGGGTCAGCACCTACAACGCGCGCGTCTGCGCCTTGCTCGATCTGCCACAGAGCTTGATGGACGGTCGCCCGACCTTGCAGGAAATCACCCGCTTTCAGGCCGAGCGTGGTGATTTCGGGCCGAATGCTGAACTGGTCGATGCGCATGCACGCTACTACGTGAACGCAGCGGCGTCCAACGTCGAGGCGCCGCTTCCGACGCATTACCTGCGTCAGAGCCGCGCCGGACGCTGGCTGGAGGTCCAGACGCAGGTGGTTGCTACAGGTGGCATGGTGCGCACATTTGCGGACGTGACTGATTATGTGCAGTCGGAACATTCGCTCAAGCGTGCAGACCTGCTTCTGCAAGCGACACAGTCCATGGCGAAAATCGGCGGCTGGGAATTGGATTTGCGCACGAACAAGGTTTCGTGGACCGACGAGGTTTTCCGCATCCTTGAAGTGGCGCAGCAGGATTTTTTGCCCACGCCAGAGAACACCAAACGCTTTTTCACACCCGAGTCTGCGACCAGGATTGCACGGGCGATAGCCGCGGACGAAACCCGCGGCGTCCCGCACGACATGGAACTGGAGATGATTACCGCCAAAGGCCGGCATCTCTGGGTGCATGCGATAAGCATGGTGACCCGCGAGAAAGGTCAGATCGTCAAGCGTACCTCGGTGATCCAGGACATCACCGAGCGCAAGCAGACCGAAGCGGCATTGCACGAGAACGAAGCCCGCTGGAAACTGGCGCTGGAAAGTGCGGGTGACGGGGTCTGGGACTGGGATATCGCCAGTGGCGAGGAGGTTTTCTCGCCCCGATGCCTGGAGATGTACGGATATGTGGAAGGCGAGATGCCCAACAGTGCCGAAGTGTTCGACGGCAAGACCCATCCGGACGATCTGCCCGGCATGCTGCAGGCCCGCCAAGACCACTTCGATGGCAAAACCGCCAGTTATTTGAGCGAACACCGGCTGCGTTGCAAGAACGGCAGCTGGAAATGGATTCTCTCGCGTGGCATGGTGATCAGCTGCGACGCCAGCGGCCAGCCGCTGCGCATGATCGGTACCCACACCGATATCAGCGATCGCAAGGATGCGGAGGCGCAGGTCTGGCAACAGGCCAACTTCGACCAGCTGACCGGATTGCCGAATCGGCGAATGTTGCGCGACCGGCTGGTACAGGAACTCAGAAAAACCGCCCGTGGTGGCAAGCAGCTCGCAATCCTGTTTGTCGACCTGGACCATTTCAAGGAGGTCAACGACACGCTCGGCCATGACGCCGGAGACCTGCTGCTGGTCGAGGCGGCAGCGCGTATTGCCAGCTGCGTGCGCGAATCGGATACGGTCGCTCGCATGGGCGGCGACGAGTTCACGCTGGTGCTGTCGGATCTGCAGAATGAGGAACGGCTGGACCGCATCCTGCACGATGTGTTGCAGGCGATGGCCACGTTCTTCCAGATCGGTCACGAGCAGGTGTATATCTCCGCCAGCATCGGTATCACCATCTATCCGACAGACGGGACGGAAGTCGAGACACTGTTCAAGAATGCCGATCAGGCGCTGTATGTGGCCAAAGGCGAGGGGCGCAACCGGTTCAGCTATTTCACGCAGTCGCTGCAGCAGGCGGCACAGGCCCGGGTCCGCATGGCCAGTGACCTGCGCGCCGGTGTGGCGCTGAAGCAGTTTCACCTGGTCTACCAGCCAATCGTGTCGCTCGCGGACGGACAGGTGCGCAAGGCCGAAGCCCTGCTGCGTTGGCAGCATCCGACGCTCGGACCGGTGGGCCCGGCGGAATTCATTCCCATTGCAGAGGCCACCGGCTTGATTGTCGAAATCGGTGAATGGGTCTTTCGCCAAGCCGCGGCGCAGGCACTGGCATGGCGCAAAGACCTGCATCCGCAATTTCAGGTCAGCATCAACAAGTCACCCGTGCAGTTTCACAATGACGCAGGCCTCCAGCAACGCTGGGGGGCGCACCTGGCGTCCATCGGCTTGCCAGGCGATGGCATTGTGGTTGAGATCACCGAAGGTCTTCTTCTCGATACTGGATCGGTAGTCAAAGAGCAACTGCTGCAGCTGCGTGCCGCCGGCATCAAGGTATCACTCGACGATTTCGGCACCGGCTACTCCTCGTTGACCTACCTGCAGCGGTTCGACATCGACATCATCAAGATCGACCAGTCTTTCGTGCGCAACATTGCCCCCGACGCAACCGAATTGGCCCTGTGCAAGGCGATCATCATGATGGCCCACGAACTGGGCATGCAGGTGGTGGCGGAAGGCGTCGAGACCGAACAGCAGCGCGCCCTGCTTGCAGACGCCGGTTGCGATTTTGGCCAGGGTTACCTGTTCGCCAAGCCGATGCTGCCGCACGATTTCGATGCGTTCATGGATAACACTGGCATCGACGCACTCACGCGTTTACTACGCTGATCGCAAACTGGGTCGCGCGTACCAAGCGGATGTCAAAGCGCAGCAGAACATCGTTTCTGCTATCGCCGCCCAACGATGGACCTGGGCATTTGGGCGCCGCAGCCTGGCTGTAGGTGGTGGCCTACCGCAGAATCTCCGTCTGGCTGATGGACGTTCCCGTTCAAGCGGCTAACACTGGTGGCTCATGCCAACTCCAAGGAAACACCATGGCCACCCAACCCGACGCGCACATTCAGCCCTCCAGGCATTCAACGGACCAGGTCGATGAGTTCCTTGACATGGTGGAAGATAACGTCAATCAGGCTCCAGGAGCGGGATCCCCCGCCGTCAAGCCAAGGACGGACCTGGACGTTGACGGCCGACCCATTTCGGACACTCCCAAGAATCCACGTATTTCCGGTTGACCTTGACGCCGGGCGAGGTCGCCCGGACAGGGTCACCATGCTGGACAAGGGGTGACTTGCCAGTCCGCAGGGAAAGTCCCTGGCTCGTTCCATCGTCAATTCATTCAGGACAGACCCATGACCTTCTCCACCAAATCCCCATCCCGCACGACACCCGTCGATCAAGACCTTGCCGTGCAGGCCCACCCCGGCCACGGCATTCCATCTCAGGACCCGGATGCTGCGGCGCAGTCTGCGCTGGAGCCCCGAGAGATGGACCGGGAAGCCCAGTCGGCATTGGCAGGCGGCGGCATGGTCGCGGGTATGGCCACTGGCGCTGCTGTCGGTGTCATGGTGGCCGGCCCGGTGGGTGTGGTGATTGGAGCCACACTGGGTGCGGTGGCCGGCGCATTGGGCGGTGCTGCCGCCGGCTCGACAGCGAAACCGGAGAACTCGGGCCGCGCGGACATGGTGCCCCAAGACTCCGTCCGACTGCACATCGACGACAGCGGTGGCGCCGGCCAACCCGTGGTGTTGATTCATGGCTGGCCACTTTCGGCCCAGGCCTGGGAGCCGCAGGTGTCGGCGTTGCAGGCTGCCGGTTTTCGTGTGGTGGCGTATGACCGACGCGGTTTCGGTCGTTCGGACAAACCGGAATTTGGTTATAGCTACGACGCGCTGGCCGACGACCTGCAGCGTGTCATGGACCAGTGCGGCCTGCAGGACGTAACCCTGGTGGGGTTCTCGATGGGTGGGGGAGAGGTGGCACGCTACATTGCAAGACACGGGCAATCGCGTCTTCACGGCGTGGTGTTTGCTGCGGCGGTGCCGCCGTTCCTGCTGCAGTCGGCGGACAACCCCGATGGGCCACTGACGGCCGAGAAAGCGCAGCAGACGAAGAAGGCGCTCGAGCTTGACCGCAATGCCTTCTTCGACCAGTTCACCCGGGACTTTTTCTCAGCCAACGGCACGCTGCAGGTGACGGAATCGCAGCGAGGCGAAGCGATGGCGCTTTGCCAGCAGTCGGCGCAGTACGCGGCATCGGCATGTATGGATTCGTTCGGAACAACCGACTTTCGCGAAGACCTCAAGCGGGTGACGGTGCCAACACTGGTGATTCACGGTGATGCCGACGCGATAGTTCCCTTCGAAGGTTCTGGCCAGCGCACGCACCGAGCCGTATCGCACAGCAAACTGGTGCTGGTGAAAGGTGCGCCGCACGGACTGAATGTGTCACACGCCCCGGCGTTCAACGATGCGCTGCTGCAATTCCTTCGGGTCAGTGTTTGACCCATTCGCGGCTGCAACGTAGCCGCAAAGTCGAAGCCCTGACCGTCAGCGCGTGGGGCCCGCAGACGGTGACTTCACGTCAAGTCCGCGATCTGGCGACTCGAATACCTGGCCCTCGCCATACGCTGACAGGATCAGGTCCTCGATAGTCATCGACCCCTATTGATGCGCGACGACGGCACCCGCTGACTGCGCGATGTTTGCAACCTGTCGCACAATGGCATCGTCGTCGGTCGGGACCATCATGAAGTGGCAGCCTTCGCGTGCGAAATCGCCATGCGCTTTGACCAGGTTGAGTTCTTGGCCAATCGACGCCAGGATGCCCGCAGTCTGAATGTCAGCCTCGACCTGCGCGATCATCTCCCGGGGCGAATAACGGGTGACATCCACCGTATCGATACCGGCAGCGTCGAGCGCAAGCGCTGCTTGTTCCCGCTTGGGCAACTCCGGGAAAACCAGCACGGTATGCCCGATTGACGTGAATACGCCATAAGAGCGTGGTAGATCTGCCGTATTCATTTCAAACTCCTTGATCGGACCGCGACCGATTGCGTGTGATGGCAACGTCTCAGTTGGAGCTTCTGACCGCAATCGGCGCGCACCATCCGGCGCTGACGGCTCAGTCCGGCACGTGGCCGCTTGACGCGACCACGCATGGTCGTGCTGCACAAGCCTGAGGTAGTGATACTTGAACAAGACGGACTGCAACGAAACCAGATCTACCTTTCCACCTTTGCAGTCGCGAATTGCCTGGCCATGAACGCCCAGATGATGCGGGAAGCGTCGGGACCCTTGGGGTCGCTGTATGCCTGGCCGGCGCCGCCTCCGCTCCACGCATGGCCAAGACCAATGACTTCGCAGAGCGTTGCCACCAATCGCCCGGAAGCTTTGTAATCCGTGATCTGCATGCGATAACGCGCGCCTCGCTGCACGGTTCGTGTAGCGCCCGGCTTCGCGCCTTCTCTTTCGGCCCATGAGCGCGCGGCCTCAAGGCCGTTGCCCGGCGCGACGGTATGGTCGGCACTGCCCTGAATGACCAGCAGCGCGGGAAGATCGACGCCGCTCGCCAACGGCGCGGCGGACGTCGCCTTTAGCTTGCGCCCGAGCATGGCGCTGAGTGCGGTGGCGGACGAGTGGGCAACACCTGGCGCGATACCGGAATGCATGGCGACAGCCCTGAACCGTTCGGGACACCGCACGGCCAGCAACGCAGCCATACTGGCACCCGCCGAGAGGCCAGCCACTGCAATGCGGTTGCGGTCGACAGGTTGCGTCAGGCAGACCTGGCTGATCGCAGCATCGATGGAATCGGCCTCGGTGTAGGCGCGTCCGTTGCGGGTGTCATACCAGTTCCAGCAGCCCTGTGCGTTGGCGATACGGTTCTGTTCCGGGTACAGCACCAGAAACCGTTCGCGCTCGGCCACACGGTTCATCCGGCTGCTGGCACTCAAGCCGCCAGCGTCCTGTGCACAGCCGTGCAGCATCACAAGCAAAGGCAGTTGTTCATTGCGGTGAATGCCGGGCGGTCGGAAAAGGCGGTATCGGCGTGTACCCGTTGGACTGATGGCAAAACCGGCACGCCCAGGTGCGGCGTTTGCGCTGACACGCCTGGTTGCGGGAGACGGCTTCGCCTTGGATGCCGATACGGGCTTGACGGGTTTGCCGCGCAGCGCCTGGTTCATCACTTTGGTGCCGGTTCGCACTGCAGACCGGGTCAAGGCAGTGATCGAGCGCTGGAGGGTCCGACTCAAAAAGGGGTTGCTTGCACGTCTGGCCATGGTTTCATACGCAAAAAAATTTGGCCGCAGATCGCGGCCACTTTGTCACTGGCGTGAAGCTGCCAGAGTGGGTTGAATGATAAGCCGAAGTCAGATCTGTGCCTTTTAAGCATGGCGGTTCCCGCAGGCCGATCCGCCAACTGTTCGAATGCCGCAAAACTGCGCGCGACCAGCCAACAAGCTTTGGCATCGTCGCTGTTGCGCGGTGTTGCCGGGCGCACAGACTGGCGGCCTCCCGTCGTCTCACACTGACAGCGATGAAATCAATCGCAACCTGAAGTGTCCACAATGATTGAAATACGCAAGGGTCAGGCGCCCGCGACGTTGACGCGAGAGGCCCTTGGCGAGCGTTGCCTCATCGGCTTCGTCGACCCGGCTTTTGTTGCGGAGGAAGCTGCGATCGCACGCCTGGAAGACATCGCCAGGCAGGCCTGCGACGAAGGCCGCATGGCTCCGTACGCGCGATGGGCGGGACCGGGTTATGCCGATCCGAGCTACGCGCTGTCAGTAGAGTGGTTTGCCACCCGGCAAGCCATCGATCAGGCTCAACTGGCCTGGGGCAATTCCGCCACACCCTCGCGCGTGCGGCCATCGTTCCAGGCATCGAAGAAGCGCAGTTCCAGGCGATCGCTCTGGCCGCCAATCGCGATTGCCTGCTGTCGAAGGCGCTGACGAGCGTTGCCGAGATCAGCCTGGATGCGACGCTCGACAGAAGTGACCCTTGAAGATTGCAGGAAACCCGCCGGCGGTCTATTTCGTCTCATGCTGCTGAAGCGTCATCAGCAGGTGGCGGCGCGTGCTCACCGTAGGAGAAGACCCACATGCGAAGCGCGCTGCGTCCGCTTCTACCGCCTTGCACGTGCACCTATTCTTGTTGCACGGACTCGGTGCCGCCCTCGCGGGTGGCAAAAGCAGAAGGTTCTGTCACCAGTCCGGTGCTGCGTTTGATCCATCGTCACTACGACTTTATTAAGGGAAACAATCATGAACTATGAAGAGCAAGACACCTATGGCATGTACAAGCGGTCCAATGGCGACGGCCCGGGCCCCAGATTGATGGGAGCCAATACCTTGGACGGTAACGACGTCTACAACCACAAGGACGAGGACTTGGGCGACATAAAGGAAATCATGCTGGACGTCGCAAGCGGCCGCGTGGCGTATGCGGTCGTCGCGTATGGCGGATTTCTGGGCATGGGCGAGAAACTTTTTGCCGTGCCGTGGAGCGCGTTGACGCTGGATACCGAAAACAAGCGCTTTACGCTCAATGTGGAGAAAGATCGACTGGAGAACGCCCCAGGGTTTGACTCCGACAAATGGCCGGACATGGCCGACCCATCATGGCAAAAGGAAGTGCACGGCTACTACGGCACCCAACCGCATTCGGACGGCCCTCGCATGTAATGCGCCGCCCGAGCCAGGTGCAAGCCAGGTTCGGGCGCGAAAGTGCTTCTGCTCCACCAGCCCGATCCGCAGCAGCCGGTACGAGCGAGACGAAAGCCGCAATCAGCCCGGTGCGCGTGTGGTAGACAGTGACAACGCCCGACTGGGACAGTTCACGCTTTGCGCGTGCACTGTTGCCTTGTCCGTCGCGATGGAAAAACGAATAAATTGGCCCAACCCGCACCATCGGTGTGTGACTTGATTGTCAGGTCGCAACAATGAATCTATTTCCTGGGCTGTCCGCCGTTGGCTTGGCACAAGACCCGGTAAAGGGCCAGATACTGCCGGGCGGCAGGTGCCCATGAAAAATCCTGTGCCATGCCGCGTGCCATCAGCGCACGCCAGGCTGGCCGGTCACGGTAGACCGCCAGCGTGCGCCGCAACGCGCCAGCCAGGGCATCAGGCGTCGCGTCATCGAACATGAAACCGGTGGCGCGGTCCTCGGTACCGCCGGACGCCGGCAAATCCACGACGGTATCGGCCAGGCCACCGACCCGACGCACCACCGGAACGGTTCCATAGCGCAAGGCATAAAGCTGGGTCAGGCCACAAGGTTCGAAGCGAGAGGGCACGAGCATGGCGTCACCGCCGGCAATCATCAGGTGCGCCAACGCCTCGTCATACCCCAGTCGCACCGCCACAAGGTTCGGGTGCCGAGCTGCGGCCTCCGTGAAGGCCGCTTCCAGCGCAGCATCCCCGCTGCCCAGCATCGCCAGTTGTGCACCCTGGGCGACCAACACGGGCAGGGTTGCCAGCACCAGATCGAGGCCTTTCTGGGACGTGAGCCGACTGACCATGGCAAAAAGTGGCGCGTTGTCAGCGACCCGCAGCCCCATCGCCTGTTGCAGTGCGGCCTTGTTCCGCGCCTTGCCGTCAAGTGCCTGGGCGTCGTAGTGTGTGCCGATGAATGTGTCGGTTTGCGGATTCCAGACCCCGCCATCCACCCCGTTCAGAATACCCGACACATCTGTATCGCGCACACGCACCAGCCCGTCAAGCCCGCAGCCGAACTCCGGCGTGGCCATTTCGGTGGCATAACTCGGGCTGACAGTTGTCACCCGGTCTGCGTACACCAGCCCCGCTTTCATGAAGGAGAGTTGGCCGTGAAACTCCAGACCCGCGCTGGACATGAAACGTGCAGCCAGACCGAGCAGGTGGAAATCGGCCGCATCGAACAGCCCCTGGTAAGCCAGATTGTGCACGGTGTAAACCGTCGGCGTGCGGGCTACCGGATGGGCGGCACCGTAGGCGCATGCCATTGCTGCATGCCAGTCGTGCAGGTGCAGGATATCGGGCTTCCAGTCCGCGTCGAGTTCGCCACTGGCCAGGTGGGCCGCCACCCAGCCGAGCAGGGCAAAACGCTGCAGGTTGTCCGGCCACTCGGTGCCATTGGCGGCCAGGTAGGGGTTGCCTTCTCGCGCATACAAATGGGGTGCGTCGATCACGTACGCGGAAAGTTTGCTACCGGGCAATATGCCGCGGCGCAGGCTTACACGGGCAGCGCCGAATTGAGCCCCGATTTCGCACACCAGCGCTGTCTCCTGCAGTGCCATTGAAAAAGCCGGAAAACCCGGCAGCACCAGGCGAACGTCGGCGCCGGCGGCAACCAGCGCCTGCGGCAAGGCGCCCATCACATCCGCCAGGCCACCGGTCTTGAGAAGTGGAAAAACCTCGGCCGCCGCGTGCAATACCTTCATGCGTCAATCTTGGCCAGCATGTCGGCTGTTACGAGGCAGATGCCGTTCGGGCTGCGGTGAAAGCGCTGCCCATCGAGCACCGGATCTTCACCGATCACCAGGCCATCCGGAATGAAGCAGCCCCGGTCCACCACGGTACGGGTCAGGCGCGCACCGCGACCGACCTGCACGTCGGGCAACAGGACCGACCAATTGACGGCCGAAAAGGAATGCACCCGAACGCTGGAGAACAACACGGAGCGAAACACCTGTCCCGATACGATGCAGCCACCCGACACCATCGATTCGATCGCGATGCCGCGTCGATCGTCCTGGTTGTGCACAAACTTGGCTGGTGGCAACTGCGCCTGGTAGGTCCAGACCGGCCAGCGCTGGTCGTACAGATTGAGTTTGGGATCGGTCGCCGTCAGGTCGATATTGGCATCCCAGTAGGCATCCACGGTGCCGACGTCGCGCCAGTAGTTTTCGCCGGACGACGGATTGGACACACAACTGAGTGCAAACGGATGTGCCGCGGCACAACTGTTGCGCACCGCATGGGGGATGATGTCCTTGCCAAAATCGTGGCTCGAATCCGGGTCGGCCATGTCGCGTTCGAGTTCCGCGTACAGGTATTTGGCATCGAAGATGTAAACCCCCATGCTCGCCAGAGACTGGTCCGGATGTCCGGGCATGGCCGGTGGATCAGCCGGCTTCTCGAGAAATTCGGTGATCATGCTGTGCTCGTCCACGGCCATCACGCCGAATGCGGTGGCCTCACTGCGCGGCACCGCGATGCAGGCTACCGTACAAGGCCGACCCTTGGCGACATGATCGGCCAGCATCACCGCGTAGTTCATCTTGTAGATGTGGTCGCCCGCCAGCACGACGATGAAGTCCGCGCCGTAACTCTCCAGGATGTCGTGGTTCTGGTACACCGCGTCGGCCGTGCCACGGTACCAGCTCTCATCGTCA
>JBKJRR010000237.1:0-10736 GCA_046594635.1 Burkholderiaceae bacterium | reverse complement strand
CGGCGATTGCCATCGTGCAGGCCTACGGTGGTCTGGTGTTTGCCGACGTCACCAGCATTGCGCTGGCGCGCAAGGCGGTTGCCGCAGGGGCCGACGGCCTGGCCTGCATCTCCAGCGGCGCCGGCGGACACACCGGCAGCATTTCACCCTTCGCCTTCGTCAGCGCGGTACGGGAGTTTTTCGACGGCTACATCATTGTTGGCGGCGGCATCAGCGACGGCTGGGGTGTGGCGGGCGCGGTCGCAGCAGGAGCCGACTTCGTCTACATGGGCACACGTTTCATTCCGACCGTCGAAAGCATGGCACCGGACGCCTACAAACAGATGCTGGTGGAATGCAGCGTCGACGACATCATCGTCAGCGCCGGCATCACCGGCACCGCGGCCAGCTGGCTCAAACCTTCTCTGCGTGCCAACGGCCTGGATCCGGACAACATGCCAACCGCACCGGGTCGCAATTACGACAGCAACCGTGAGATCACCGCCCGGAAATGGAAGGACGTCTGGGCGGCCGGCCAGGGTGTGGGAGCGGTCAAGAAGATCGAACCGGTCGCAGACGTGGTGCAACGGCTGCGGGCCGAATACCGCAGCGCCTGCCAACGTCTGGCCACGCTGGCCCGGCCAGCCGAAGCCGTCAAGGAGGACTCCCTTGCAGCTTGAGGTTGTCAACACGGTCAAGTCCACCCTGGTGCCAGACGGCCACCCGTTCATGACGGGTGTGTTCGCACCCAACTACGTGGAATGTAATGCCGGTGACCTGGCCGTCATCGGCAAGGTCCCGCAGAAACTCAACGGCGTCTATCTGCGCAACACGCAGAACCCGGTGCACCAGCCGCTGGGAAAACACCATGCATTTGACGGCGACGGCATGTTGCACCTGCTGAGCTTCAAGGATGGACGTTGCGAATACCGCAATCGCTTCGTGCCAACCAAAGGGTTCATGCAAGAGCAACAGGCGGGTGCCGCACTGTACGCGGGCCTGATTGACAACCCGCGGCTCGCCAAGCGTCCGGGCTGGGGCGCACGGGGAGGTCTGCGCGACACCGCCGCCACCGACGTGATCGTGCATGCCGGCAGTGCATTGGCCACCTTCTACCAGTGTGGCGAGCCATATCGCATGGACGCACGCACACTGGCGTTCAAGGGCACTGCGCCATGGGGTGACAAGGTGATGCCGGACGGCATTTCGGCCCACCCCAAGGTCGACCCGGACAACGGTGAATTGTTGTTCTTCAACTACTCCAAGACCGCACCCTACATGCATTTTGGCGTGGTCGATGCCAACGACTCGCTGGTGCATTACGTGCCGGTCGAACTTCCCGGACCGCGCCTGCCACACGACATGGCGTTCACCAGAAACTACGCCATCCTGAACGACTTTCCGCTGTTCTGGGATCCGGATCTGTTGGCCCAGGGCAAACACAAGGTGGTCTACCGGCCGGAGCTAGCCTCGCGTTTCGCGATCGTGCCGCGTCGCGGCCAACCGGGTGAGGTGCGCTGGTTCGAGGCCAGTCCCACGTACGTGCTGCACTGGATCAACGCCTGGGAAGAAGGCGACGAAATCGTGTTGCACGGCTACCACCAGCGTACGCCACTGCCCACGCGCAAGGACGGCCAGGGCGGCTTTGACAACACTGGCACTACGCTGGGACCGGAGCGTTATGGCCCCTCGCTGTACTGCTGGCGCTTCAATCTGCGCACAGGTGAAACCCGTGAGCAGCGTCTGTCGGATCTGCCACTGGAGTTCGGCATGATCAATCCGCGTTACTGGGGCAAACCCTACCGCTACTCGTACAACATGGTTGCACATCCGAACTCCTTCCTGTTCGACGGCATCACCCGTTTCGACCATGTCAGCGGCGATGCCCAGACCCATATGTTCGGCGAAGGCCGTTTCGGCAGCGAATCCCCGATGGCACCGAATACCGGCGCCACGGCAGAGGACGACGGTTACGTCGTGAGTTTCGTCACCGACATGAACACGCATACCTCGGAATGTGTCGTGCTCGATGCCAGGAACATTGCCGCCGGTCCAGTGGCGCGCATCATGCTGCCGCATGCGATCAGCAGCGGCACCCACTCGTGCTGGGCCGATGCCAGCGAGATCCGCTCCGACTGGACGGGCTTCTGAATTTTTTGCGAGTAACCACCATGCCAACTCCCACCTATATCCTCGGCGGCTACCAGACCGATTTCGCCAAAGCCTGGTCGCGCAACGGTCAGGACATCTCCGACATGACCCGCGAAGGCACATTGGGCACATTGGAGGCCAGCCGTGTCGACGCCGCGCAGATCCAGAGCATCCACGTCGGAAACGCGTTCGGCGAGCTTCAGCGCCAGCAAGCCCACCTGGGTGCCCTGGTGGCGCAGATGGTGCCAGAGTTGTGGGGCGTTCCGGCGATGCGCCATGAAGGGGCTTGCGCATCGTCGTCGCTGGCCATCCTGAGCGCGATGGCGGAAATTGAGGCCGGTCGTTACGACTGCATCCTGGTACTGGGCGTCGAGGAATTCAAGAACCTGCCGGGCGACCAGGCATCCGAAAACCAGAATTCAGCCGCCTGGCAGGGCCACGAAGATATTGACTGCAAATTCATGTGGCCGGCAGCCTTCGGCATGCTGGCCGGCGAGTACGAAAAGCGTTACGGCCTGGACCGCAAATACCTCAACCGCATTGCCGAACTCAACTACGCCAGCGCCAGACGCAATCCGCTGGCGCAGACCCGCAAGTGGCAGTTCAACGCGTTGAGCTTCACCGACGACGAGCAGGCCAACCCGATGGTCGAGCCCGGATCACGGCGCCAGGACTGCGGACAGATTACCGATGGCGCTGCCGGCGTGGTGCTGGCCTCAAGCACGTTTGCGCGTGCACATGCGCAGCGTACCGGCACCTCGCTAGCCAAACTGCCACGCATCGCCGGCTGGGGCCACCGCAATGCCGGCTTGCGTCTGAAGGACAAGTTCGAGCGCAGCGCCAACGCACCCTACGTGTTCCCGCATGCACGTCAGGCCATCGAAGACGCCTGGGCCCGTGCGGGTGTGCCGGGCATCGCGTCCATGGATGGCATTGAGACCCACGATTGCTTCACGACCACCGAATACATGGCGATTGACCACCTGGGCCTTACGCCACCGGGTCAGAGCTGGCAGGCCATCGAGGACGGTTCAATCGAGTCTGACGGCCGTTGCCCTGTGAACATGAGCGGCGGGCTGATTGGCTGCGGTCATCCGGTAGGCGCCACCGGCGCACGCATGTTGCTTGACGCCGCGCGCCAGGTCAGCGGGCAGGCCGGCGAATGCCAGATCGACGGCGCGAAACGCCTGCAGACGCTGAACATCGGTGGCTCCTGCGCCACCGTGGTCAGCTTTGTCGTGGCCTGCGACGACTGACAGGTCATGGCACGCGGCGTTACGCTGGCGTTCGCGCCCGACCTGGAACTGACGCGCGACGCGTTGGCCAGCAGCACGCTGAACCATGGACTGATGGTGCTGGGCGAGAGCTGGATCATGTCGGTGATGATGGGCGCGTTCACCGGCGTGACCCGGTTCGAGGAGTGGCAGATCCGGCTGGGCATTCCGCGCCCTACGCTGGCCAATCGCCTCAAGACTCTGGTCGAACTCGGTCTGATGCGCCAGCGCCCCTACCAGGAACGTCCGCGGCGCCTGGCCTACCACCTGACCAAGGCGGGCCTCAAGCTGTACCCGCATGTGCTGATGGTCTGGGTCTGGGAGCGGCGCTGGGGCGAGCGCCAGGCGCACCTGCCCGACAAACTGCAGCACGCGCCCTGCGGCCACAGCTTTGTGCCCACGCTGACCTGCGCCGAATGTGGCGAGAAAACCGGCATCAATGATCTGCAGCTCACGCTCAAGGTCAACCAGACCTTGCTGGCCAAGGCGCCGCTGACGGGCCGGACAGCCCGGCTCGGATCGGCCAACGCCACACGCATGGGACTGGGCCTGCGTGTGGATCGCTGGTCGCTGATGATCGTCACCGCCGTGGTTCTGGGTTGTCACCATTTCGACGCACTGGTGCAAGTGCTGGGCATTGCCAGCAGCGTGCTGGCACGCCGCCTGAGTTCCATGGTCGAGGCGGGCCTGCTGCTCAATCAGCCCGACCTGCAGGATGCGCGGCGCTCGATCTACCGGCTCACGCCGTCGAGCCGTGACCTGTTTGGCTACCTGGTCTGTTTCTCGACCTGGGCGGCGCGCGAACACCTGCACCAGAGCAGTTCGATCCGACCGATCCACAAGTCCTGCGGCAAACCGTTTGTTCCACAGGCTTCCTGCAGTGCGTGTGGCGATGCGCTCAAACCCTGGGACGTGTCGTTTCAGGGGCTGCACACGCATTCCCGCTGACAACCTCCAACCCGGCCCATCCCATGTCCAAAGAAACCATCCGCACCCTGCACAGCGACATCACGCCCGGTGACCATCCCTACCTGCAAGGGGCCTGGACACCACTGCTCGAAGAAGTCAACGCCACCGATCTGCCGGTGCTGTCGGGCGCAATACCGGCCGACATCGACGGCGTCTATCTGCGCAATACGCAGAATCCGGTCTACCGCTCCATCGGACGCTACCACCCGTTCGACGGCGACGGCATGATCCACATGATCACGCTGCGCGACGGCAAGGCGCAATATCGCAACCGCTTTGTGCAGACCAAGGGTCTGTCGGCCGAGATCGAGGCCGATCGGCGCTTGTGGGCCGGCCTGATGGAAGACCCGAAACTGTCGACGCGCCCGGGCTGGGGCGCACACGGGTCGATCAAGGATGCGTCAAGCACCGACGTGGTCGTGCACGCCGGCAAGGCGTTGACGACGTACTACCAGTGCGGCGAGGGTTACCGCATGGACCCGCTGACGCTGGAGCAGCAGGGTATCCCGCCCTGGTCGCCGCTGGACGGCATCTCGGCGCACGCAAAGGTCGACGAGGCCACCGGCGAACTGCTGTTCTTCAACTACTCCAAACATGCGCCCTATATGCATTACGGCGTCGTGGACCGGCATGACAAGCTGGTGCATTACGTGCCGATTCCGTTGCCGGGGCCACGGCTGCCGCACGACATGTGCTTCACCGAGCATTTCGCGATCCTCAACGACTTCCCATTGTTCTGGGATCCGGAGCTGCTCAAACAAGGCAAACACGTGGTCAAGTTCCACCCCGACCTGCCCTCGCGTTTCGCCATCATCCCGCGCCGGGGCCAGCCAGGCGACATCCGCTGGTTCGAGGCCGCGCCAACCTTTGTGCTGCACTGGCTCAATGCCTATGAGGAAGGCGACGAAATCGTGCTCGACGGCTATTTCGAGGAAGAGCCCGAGCCAAAGAATTTTGACGGAGCGCCCGGGGGTTACGAGCGCATGATGTCCTACCTGGACCAGTACAAGATGAAGACGCGGCTGCACCGCTGGCGCTTCAACCTGACGACTGGCAAGACCACCGAGCAACGGCTCGACGAGCGCACGCTGGAATTCGGCATGGTCAACCAGCGTTACGCCGGCAAGCCCTACCGCTACGCCTACAGCGCGGTGCAGGTGCCGGGCTGGTTCCTGTTCCACGGCTACGTCAAGCACGACCTGCACTCCGGCGAGTCGTGGGAAGTGAAACTGCCCGAAGGTCAGTACGCCAGCGAGGCACCGTTTGTGCCGCGTATCAATGCCCGCGACGAGGACGACGGTTATCTGGTGAGCTTCATCACCAACGAGATCACCCAGGGATCCGAAGCCCTGCTGATCGACTGCAAACGCTTCGCTGACGGCCCGGTATGCCGCATCGCGCTGCCGCACAAGCTGTGCAGCGGCACCCATTCATGCTGGGCCCATGGCGCGGACCTGCGCGACGGTCTGCTCAGTGGCGCGCCTTGACGATCCCCACCCAGACGGAAGCAACCGACCATGACCCACGCCTACATCATCGATGCCGTGCGCACGCCACGCGGGCGCGGCAGCGACAACGCAGCGCCCTGGGGCGCCAGACCGGCGCAACTGCTCGCGCAGACGCTGCAAGGCGTGCAGCAACGCCAGCCCATCGATACCTTCCCATGAACACCGGCCTGCAGGTTTTTGCCCAGCTCACCGTCAACGGCATCGCCGTCGGTGCGATCTATGCACTGGTCGCACTCGGACTGGTGCTGACCTACAAGGCCACCGAGGTGCTGAACTTTGCGCACGGTGACCTGCTCGTCGTGTCGGCGTTCACGGCCTGGGCCCTGATTGCCGTGGCGGGCTGGCCGTTCTGGCTGGCGCTGCTGGCCACGGTCGTGATCGCCGCTGTTTTGTCCTACGGGCTCGATGCCTTCATCATCCGACGTATTGCCGGTCAGCCACAATTTGCCGGCGTGATGCTTACCATCGCGCTGGCCTTCATGCTGCGCGGCCTGGTCAGCATGGGCTTCGGCCCCGAGTCGCGCAACTACGCCACGCCGTGGACCGGTCAGACCAGCCACTTCGCCGGCGTCGCGATTGCCAATCTTCAGCTGGTGATCGTGGCCGTGGCGTTGGTGGTCACCGCCGCGTTGCTGCTGTTCTTTCGCTATACGCGTCTGGGTGTGGCGATGCAGGCCGCCTCGCAGAACCAGCTGGCGGCCTACCTGACCGGCGTACGCGTCAAACGCGTCAACTCGATGGTCTGGGCACTCGCCGGTGCCACCGCAGCCGTTGCAGGTGTGTTGCTCGCGCCGATCACCCTGGTCGACGTGAGCCTGTGGTACGTCGTGCTCAAGGCACTGGCCGCGCTGGTACTGGGCGGCTTCGGCAGCATCGCCGGCGCCATCGTCGGCGGTCTGCTGATCGGACTGATCGAACAGTACGCCGGCGTATATCTGCCGGACGGCTCCAAGGATGTGTCCGCCTATGTGGTGCTGATCGCGGTGCTGGTCGTGCGTCCACACGGGCTGCTCGGCGAAGCCCACGGCAAGCGGGTCTGAAGGAACACGACATGCGCTTCGACTACAACACCCGCTACCGCGACAGCTTTGCGTTGCTGCGCCATACCGATCAGCGAATCGCCTACGGATTGCTTGCGCTGGTGCTGCTGGCCCTGCCATGGCTGGCCTCGACCTATTTCGTCGGTGAGATCGCCTATGTCTTCATCCTGTGCATTGCCAGCCTGGGTCTGATGGTGCTGACCGGCTACACCGGACAGGTCTCGCTTGGCCATGCAGCCTTCCTGGCGGTCGGCGCGTATGGCCATGCGTGGATGCTGGGCCAGGGTGTTCCGTTGTTGCCGTCACTGGCGCTGGCCGCCCTGATGTGTGCCGCCTGCGGCCTGGCGCTGGGGTTTCCGGCGATCCGGGTCTCGGGCCTGTATCTGGCCATGGTGACGCTGGCGTTCTCGGTCATCGCAAACCACGTGATCGGTCAGTGGACCTCGGTCACCGGCGGTTTCACCGGGCTGGCGGTGGCAGATCCGATGATCGCCGGCTTTTCGCTCGGCGGAGCCAAGAGCTTCTACTTCCTGTGTCTGGCCCTGCTGGTCGTGGTACTGCTGGGCTTGCTCAACCTGCTGCGCTCCGGCATGGGACGCGCCTTCGTCGGTGTACGCGACTCGGAGGCAGCGGCGTATTCGCTCGGCATTGCGGTGAGCCGCGTCAAGGTCACGGCCTTCGCACTGTCAGCCGGTGTGACCGGTCTGGCCGGCGCCTTGCTGGCCCACCATACCAAGTACCTGACGCCCGACGCGTTCACGCTGATCCTGTCGATGGAGCTGGTACTGATGGTGGTGATCGGGGGCCTGGGCAGCCTGCGGGGTGCGATCCTGGGTGCCATGCTGATCAGCCTGCTGCCCACGCTGATCTCACGTATCAAGCCGATATTGCCTGACAGCATCGCCAAGCAGTTCGGTCTGGAGACCTTCATCTTCGGCCTGATCCTGGCGCTGTTCGTGCTCTATGAGCCGGCGGGTATCAATGGTCGCTGGCTCAAGCTGCGCGCCCTGGTACAGAGTTTTCCGCTGTATCGCCGCGACACTTTCAAACGCACCAAGCGCTACATGAAATCGGAGCGCTACAAATGACCACCACTTTACAACCGGCCGCCATGCTTGAGGTGCGTGACCTGGCCTTGTCGTTCGGCGGTGTGCAGGCGATCCGCCAGTTCGCCTTCGAGGTTTTTCCGGGCGAGGTACTGGCCATCATCGGCCCCAATGGCGCGGGCAAGACCTCGGTGCTCAACACCGTGACGCGGGTATTCGACGCCAGCCGGGGCAGCATCCGTTTCGAGGGTCAGGAACTGACCGGCGTGCAGCGCCATGCGGTGGCGGCACTGGGTATTGCACGCACGTTCCAGAATATCGAGCTGTTCGAGGCGGCCACGGTGATCGACAACCTGCTGCTTGGCCGCCACCGTTTCGGCCAGGGCGCCTGGTGGCAGCAGTTGCTGCGTACGCCGGCAGTGACCCAAATTGAAGAAGCCTCGCGTGCTGCGGTTGAAGAGGTGATCGAGTTCCTCGATCTTTCGCCCTGGCGCAACACGCTGGTCGCCGGGTTGCCGTATGGCGTACGCAAGGTGGTCGAACTGGGACGCGCCCTTGCCACCGGACCGCGCCTGCTGTTCCTGGACGAACCCGCGTCCGGCCTGAACCCGGAAGAAACCCGCCGCCTGGCGTTCTGGATCGACGACATCCGCAGCGATCTGGGCATCACCGTGGTCATGGTCGAACACGACATGTCGCTGGTCAGTGCCGTGGCCGACCGGGTGATCTGCATGGCACAGGGCGAACTGCTGGCCACCGGCTCGGCGCGCGAAGTGCAGAACCATCCGCTGGTGATCAGCGCCTACCTGGGTAGCTGACGATGACCCTCATGCTCGATGTACGCAACCTGGAGACCTGGTATGGCCCGATCGTGGCCATCTCGGGTGTGAATCTGCAGGTGAAGGAGGCGCGGATTGTTGCCGTACTGGGTGCCAATGGCGCCGGCAAGACCACCTTGCTCAACACCATCGCCGGTGTGATCGACCCGTTCAAGGGTCAGGTCGAATTTCGCGGCGAACCAATGCAGGGGCGCGATGCCGATGCCGTGTGCCGGCGCGGCCTGGTGCTGGTGCCCGAGGGTCGCCAGGTGTTCCCGTTTCTGAGCGTGGCCGACAACCTGGCCATGGGCGCCTACACGCGCACAGACAAGGACGCGGCAGCGCGTGACCTGGAACGCATCTACCAATGGTTTCCACGGCTGCGGGAACGCGCACGCCAACACGCCGGGTTGCTCTCCGGCGGCGAGCAGCAGATGCTGGCGATCGGCCGCGCCGTGATGAGCCAGCCGCGCCTGCTGATGCTCGACGAGCCCTCACTGGGCCTGTCGCCGCTGCTGACCAAGGAGATTTTTTCCATCGTGCGGCGCATTCGCGAAGAGACCGGTACCGCGGTGCTGGTGGTCGAGCAGAACGCGGCCGTCGCGCTGGCCCATGCCGACGACGGCTACATCATGGAACTGGGCCGCGTGGTCGCCGCAGACACCTGCGAGGCACTGTCGCAGAAGTCGGACGTGCGCGACGCCTACCTCGGCCTGGGCCAGACCCACGGCCTGAGCGGTACGGCGCAGCGCTGGTCCCGCCGCAAGACCTGGCGCTGAATCATGACCGATACCACCATCCCGACTTTTATCGACTGCGACACACCGGCCAAGGTGTTTCTGGCGCGTTGCCGCGCCTGGGGCGAGCGCAGCGCGCTGCGCCACAAACGGCGCGGTATCTGGCAGAGCATCAGCTGGAGTGGCTACCTGGAGCATGCCCGCGCCATCGGACTGGCGCTGGTTGACCTGGGTCTGCAACGCGGCGACGTGATCTGTGTGCTGGCCGAAAACCGGCCCGAATGGCTGTATGCCGACATGGGCGCGCAATGTTTGGGCCTGGTCGGCAACGGCATCTACCCGACCTCATCGAACGCGCAAGTGGCCTACATCCTGCAGCACTCCACGGCGCGCGTTCTGCTGGTGGAGAACCAGGAGCAGCTGGAGAAGGCGCTGGCCGTACGCGACACCTGCCCCGATCTGCTGCGCATCGTCGTGATGGATCGCGAAGGCCTGCGCGCGCTGGACGACGCACAGGTGATGTTTTTCGACGAACTGCTGGCACGGGGTCGGGAGCTGGCGCAGCAGCAAGGCGCTGCATTCGACGCCGCAGTGGCACAAGGCCGCAGCGATGAAACCGCATTCCTGGTCTACACCTCGGGCACCACCGGTGCACCCAAGGGCGCCATGATGTCCAACGCCAACGTGGTGTTCCAGCTGGGCCAGGCCACGACCTATCTGGATGCGCTGCCGGGCGACCGGTCGTTGTCGTTTCTCCCGCTCTGCCATATTGCCGAGCGCATGTCCTCGGTGTTCAACCCACTGGCCGTCGGGCTGGTGGTGCATTTTCCGGAGAATACCGGCACCGTGTTCAACGACCTGCGCGAGGTCGCGCCACAGGTGCTGTTCGCGCCACCGCGTTTCTGGGAGAAGCTGTACTCGCAGATCGACCTGTTCATGCGCGATGCCATCGCGGCGGCGCGCTGGACCTACCAGCGCGCGCTCGCCGGCAACCGTGCGCGCGTGCAGCGCCAGCTTGACGGCCAGGCGGCCGGACCTCCCACACTGCTCGGTCGCCTGCTCGACGCCGCGGCGTTTCGCAACCTGCGTATCTTCCTCGGCCTGCAGAACGTCAAGACGGCATTGACCGGCGCGGCGCCGGTGCCGCCGGATCTGATCCGCTGGTTCCTGTCCATCGGCATCGAATTGCGCGAGGCCTTCGGCATGACCGAGAC
>JBKJRR010000508.1:0-3351 GCA_046594635.1 Burkholderiaceae bacterium | reverse complement strand
TCATCTTCGGAAATCCACAAGGCGGCACCCCGCTGATGGAGTGCGCGCAGAGCGCAGGGATCGATTTACCGCTGAAAGCACTGGTCTGGGAAGATGCAGCTGGCCAGACCTGGATTGGCTACAACGACCCAGAATATCTGGCGAAGCGGCACGATGCTGGCCAATGTGCTGTCGTTCCCAACCTTTCTAAAGCGCTCGCAGGTTTTGTGCAGGCGACGGTTACGCCATAGACCAAAGCGCGTAACTCAGCGTGATGGCCCCTGCCTCTGAATCATCCGGTGGCAACGGGCGTCCGCATCGTCACAAACTCTTCCGCCGCCGTCGGGTGAATGCCGATTGTGCTGTCGAATATCGCTTTAGTAGCGCCCGCTTTCATCGCCACGGCAAAGCCCTGGATGATCTCGCCCGCTTCGGCGCCGACCATGTGCATGCCCACCACACGGTCGGTGGCGTCTTGCACGATCATCTTCATCAGCGTGCGTTCGGTGCTGCCGCTCAAACTGTGCTTGAGCGACTTGAATTCGCTTCGGAACACAGTGACCTCGCCGTATCGGTTGCGGGCTTCACTCTCCGAATAGCCCACGGTCGCGATGTTGGGATGGGTGAATACGGCGGTGGGGATGAACTCGTATCCCATCGCCCGCTCGCCCTTGCCAAAGAGCTGGTCGACGACCACCATCGCCTCGGCCAGCGCCACCGGCGTGAGTTGGATACGGTCGGTCACATCGCCCACCGCGTAAATCGATGGCACCGTGCTGCGGTAGTTGTCGTCAACCGCGACCGCGCCATTCCAGCCCAGCTTGACGCCGGCTTGCTCCAACCCGAGCCCGCGCACGTTGGGCACCCGCCCGGTCGCGTACAACACCGCATCGGTCTGCTGCGACGAGGTATTGCCTGCGCTGTCCTTGATCGCGACGTCCAGCCCTTGCGGGCCCTTGGTGATCGACTCCACGTCCGCGCCCAGACGCAGATCGACGCCGGACTTGCGCATTTCGGCCGCAACAAAATGCCGCACCTCGTTGTCGAAACCGCGCAGTATCTGCTCGCCGCGGTACAGCTGCGTGACCTGTGCGCCCAGGCCATTGAAGATGGAGGCGAACTCGCTGGCGATGTAACCACCACCCACCACAACCAGGCGTTGCGGGAACGGGTCCATGTCGAAGATCGCGTCCGACACCAGCACATGCTCCTTGCCCGCAATATCCGGTACGAAAGGCGTGCCACCCGTGGCCACCAGAATATGCCGGGCCCGGACAGTGCGCCCGTCGATCGCGACCTGCTGCGCACCCGTCACGTGCGCGCGCGCGTTGATCACCTCGACACCGGCGCCGGTCAACAGCTTGTCATAGATCCCGTTCAAGCGGCTGATTTCCTTGCGCCGGTTCGCCTTGAGCGTGCCCCAGTTGAAACTCGGGGCCTGGCCCTCCCAGCCGAAACCGTGTGACTCCTCGAACGCCTCGGCATAGTGCGCCGCGTAGCTGTAAAGCTTCTTCGGAATGCAGCCCACGTTGACACAGGTGCCACCCAGTCCGGCCGTGCCACCCGCCTCAGCCAGCATGACCCGCCCGCCCCGTTGCGCGGCCATGCGCGCGGCGCGTACGCCACCGCTGCCACCACCGATGACAAACAGATCGCAATCAAATTCAGCCATATCCTTCTTTCATCGATTTTCTTGTGGGGCAGCGACGGCGAAACCCAACCCCGGCATTGTCCACCGCACCACAAAATCTGTGACGGGATCGGGAGACTGCACCCCACACCGGCCTGGTGCCGATGTTGCAGCTACCATGGCGCCGGCTGACGCACGCGACGGTGACATTCAAGACGAGCCGCGCAGGTTCTCCAGCATGTCGGTCACCATTGCATCAAGGTCGTACTGCATACGCCAGTGCCAGTCGCGCTGCGCCGCCGAATCATCGATCGACCGGGGCCAGCTGTCGGCAATCGCCTGGCGAAAGTCGCTCGCGTAGTCAATCGCGAACCCCGGTAGCTGGCGCCTGATCGCCTGCGCGATGTCGGCCGGCGTGAAGCTGATGCCGGCCAGGTTGTACGACTGGCGTTCGCGCACCGCATCGGCCGGCGCATCCATCAACTCGAGCGTAGCCCGGATCGCGTCGGGCATGTACATCATCGGCAGCGCGGTGTCTTCGGCCAGAAAACTGGTGTATCGACCGTCCTTCAGCGCCGCATGGAATATTTCGATCGCATAGTCGGTGGTGCCACCTCCCGGCGCAGTTTTCCAGCTGATCAGACCGGGATAACGCAGGCTGCGCACATCGACACCGTGCACCCGGTGGTACCAGGCGCACCAGCCCTCGCCGGCGAGCTTGGAAATGCCGTAGACCGTGGTTGGATCCATGACCGTCTTTTGCGGCGTCTGCTCACGTGGCGTTGACGGACCGAAGGCTGCGATGGAACTGGGCCAGAACACCCGTTCGAGCTTGTGCGTACGCGCCAGTTCGAGCACGTTGAGCAGACCTTTCATGTTCAGGTCCCAGGCCCATTTCGGATGCTGCTCGCCGCGCGCCGACAGGGCTGCAGCCAGCAGATAGATCTGGGTGATCTGATGCCGCTCGACAATGGCGGTCAGTGCGCTGGCCTCGGTGGCGTCCAGCGCCTCGTGGTGCACACCAATTACCCGCCCCTCCGGCGCCAGGTCGCTGGTGACGACTGCTTCGCGCCCGTGGCGCGCCACCAGGGCATGGGTCAACTCGGTACCGATCTGTCCGTTGGCGCCGATGATCAGGATACGTAAGGTCACCTCAGGCTCCTGACTTCAAAAGGCCGAGTTCGCGTCCGGCCTGCGCGAACGCCGCCACCGCCTGTTCCAGGTCGGCACGTTCATGCACGGCACTGATCTGCACCCGGATCCGGGCCTGACCCTTGGGCACCACCGGAAAGAAAAAGCCGACCACATAGATACCGAGTTCCAGCAACCGCGCCGCCAGCTTTTGCGCCGCCACGGCGTCAAACACCATGATGGGCACGATCGGATGTTCGCCATCCTTGATGTCAAACCCGGCCGCGCGGATCGCGCCACGGAACCATGCGGTGTTGTCGGCCAGCTTGTCGCGCAGCGCGGTGGAGGACTCGAGCAGGTCGAGCACTGCTATCGACGCACCAACGATGCTCGGCGCCACGGTGTTGGAAAACAGATAGGGCCGCGAACGCTGGCGCAGCAACTCGATCACCTCGCGCCGGGCACTCGTGAATCCACCCGATGCGCCACCCAGCGCCTTGCCCAGCGTGCCGGTGATGATGTCGACCTTGCCAAACACGCCACGGTGTTCATGCGTGCCGCGTCCGGTGGCACCGACAAATCCGCCGGCATTGACGAATGCCATGCCAGCG
>JBKJRR010000494.1:0-11466 GCA_046594635.1 Burkholderiaceae bacterium | reverse complement strand
CCAACGAAGGTGGCCTCCAGAATGTCAGTGGCCGCTATGCCGACCTGGAACGCCACATCGGCGGCGAGCTGGTTGATGGCCACGCGCACCGCGCTGGTCATCTCTGTCTCACCGCCGGGATTCATCATCAGGTAGGAGACCCGGCTCATTAGGTCTTCGCCAAAACGGATCTGCGGGTTCATGATGCCCGAGGCTGCCACCACCTCGCCGGTGGCCAGGTTGCACAAATGGGCCGCGATGGTGGTAGAGCCGACATCGATCGCAATGCCATAGGTGTGCTCTCGAAAGCCCGGCCACACGGCAATGATCTGGTTGCCACCATGCACCGCGACGGTGACCTTCCAGTCCCCTTCGCGCAAGGCCTGTTGCAAGCGGTGCAGCACCAGCACATCACATTTCAGGTCGGTCAGCCGCCATTCGAATTCCAGCGCATCTTCCAACCGGCGCAGGTCACCCGAGGGGTCGTGCATGTCGGGCTGTTGCACCTCGACATAATGCAGTCGCACCACCGGGTTGATGCGTATGTCGTGCGCTTCTGCCGCCTTGCGCACCACCTGCCGGTGCAACTGGCTCTCGGAGGGCACGTCGATGACCACATCGCCCAGCACCTGGGTCGAACACGACAAACGCCGCCCGTCCTCCAGCGTCTGCGTCGCGCAGTACTCCTGCTCGACCGGACCGAACTCGGACAGGTTCTCGGCACGTGATTTCACGCCATGTTTGGCAAAGTCGCCGACGGCCAGGGTCACCTGGCAACGACCACAGATGCCGCGGCCACCACACACCGAGTCGATGTCCACTCCCAGCGAACGCGCCGCCTGCAACACCATGGTGCCCACCGGAAAACGGCCGCGTCGGCCGGAAGGCGTAAAAACGACCAGCGGGTCCTTATTGCTCAAGACATCACCCCTCGTGAAAAACTCAGCCGCGCCGGCGATTGCTGGTTTCGCGCCGTCCGCGACCCATCTCGCCATCGGCACCCATCACCGGCGCTTGGCGGAACTTGCGGATCCAGCGCATGCAGTCCGGGTCGTGCCCCATCATTACGTCGGCTGCCATGACCGCCTTGACGACCTCCGCATGCAGCGGGTTGGTGATGGCCGAGGTCATGCCCGAGGCCATGGCCATCGTAAGGAACGCGCCATTGATGCCGTTGCGCTCCGGCAGTCCGAAGCTGACATTGGACGCACCGCAGGTGGTGTTGACCTTGAGTTCGGTACGCAAGCGATGCACCAGCCGCATCACCTGCACGCCGGCCTGGTTGATGGCACCAATCGGCATCACCAGTGGATCGACAACAATGTCGCTGGCGGGAATGCCATAGTCGGCCGCGCGCTCCACGATCTTCTTGGCCACGGCGAAACGTACATCCGGGTCCTGTGAAATACCGGTTTCGTCGTTGGAGATGGCGACCACGGCTGCGCCGTATCTGGCGACCAGCGGCAGCACCGTCTCAAGCCGGTCTTCCTCGCCAGTGACCGAATTGACCAGGGCCTTGCCCTTGTAGACCGCCAGGCCCGCCTCAAGCGCGGCCACGATGGAGGAGTCGATCGACAGCGGCACATCGGTCACAGACTGCACCAGTTCGATGGCCTTGGCCAGCAGAGCCGGCTCGTCCGCCAGCGGAATGCCGGCGTTGACGTCCAGCATGTGGGCGCCGGCTTCAACCTGCGCCAGCGCATCCGCGATGACCCGACTGTAGTCGCCGGCCAGCATCTCGGCGGCCAATATCTTGCGCCCGGTCGGGTTGATGCGTTCACCGATGATGACGAACGGCCGGTCGAATCCGATCACGACCTCGCGCTTGGCGGAACTGATAACGGTATCGGTCACTGTGCTTCCTTCTCAAATTGAACGGGGGTTGTGTCGCGTTGCGGATGCCAGGGCTCGCGGCCTGCGAGTACACCGGATTTCTGGATGATTTCGGCCACGGTCTCTTCCTGCCGGTAAGCCATGACGTGGATGCCCGAGACGCCCTTGATCTCGCGGATCTCGTTGATGATGTCGATGCAGACCTGCCGTCCCTCGAGAGCCGGCTTCTCGGCGCCTGCCAATCGCTTGATGATTTCGTCGGGTATGTGGATGCCCGGCACGTTGCTGCGCATCCATTCAGCGGCCTTGGCACTGCGCAGCGGGCCCACGCCGACCAGAATGAACACCTTGCCCAGCAGGCCCAGTTCCTCGACGCGTTTCATGTAGGTACGCAGGCGCGGCACGTCGTAGCAGTATTGCGTCTGAATGAATTGCGCGCCGGCGGCGACCTTCTTGGCCAGACGGTCGGCACGCCACTCGAACGGCAGTCCGAACGGGTTTGCAGCTGCGCCCAGGAACACACGCGGCGCGTAGGTGATCTTGCGCCCGCTCTGGAAGCGGTGGTTCTCGCGCATGTCACGCGCCATCTCCAGCAACGACATGCAATCGAGGTCGAATACCGGCTTGGCCTGCGGATGGTCGCCCGACTGCACGCCGTCGCCAGTCAGGCACAACATGTTGCACACGCCCATGGCGGCACCACCGAGGATGTCGCCCTGAATCGCGATCCGGTTCTTGTCCCGGCAGGAGATCTGCATCACGATCGCATAACCCATGCGCGCGAGCAGCGAGCACACCGCCAAACTGGACATGTGGCAGTTGGCGCCACTGCCGTCGGTGGCGTTGATCGCATCCACATAACCATCAAAGATACGGGCGCGCCGGATCACGTCTTGTGGATCGGCGGAGTCCGGCGGATCGAGTTCGGTCGTCACGGCAAAGGTACCACTGCGCAGGATACGCTCGAGCCGACCCGGCGAGCTGTGCCCGGGCAGGATAGGCAGCGGATAACCGGGGACCGGTTCGTCTTCGAATTTCACAGCTTCTCCAGTGCAGCTTCAACAGCGGCACCCTTTTCGCGTGCCACCTTGAGCCAGGACGACTTGCCCTCGAGCCGGCGGTCGACCGCCAACTGCACCACGCGGATCGCCTTGTCGCCACCCACCATGCGTTCACTGCCCTCGAAGGCCTCGACCCAGACACAACGCATCTCGGGCTTGACCTCGCAGTTGCCGTTCGCGCGCACACCGCCGCAGGGCCCGTTGCGCAGGTTCTTCGGGCAGTTCATCGAGCACGACATGCCGGTGGAACTGAGCGCACACTGACCACACATCTGGCAATCGAACAGAAAACCCTTGCTTAGCTTTTCAAGCACCGCAACCGGCTTTTCCAGCCGCTCGTAACCGATGCGCTTCCACAGTGGATGCAGCGTGACCAGCACCCATTCGAATGCGTTATAGAAGGTTTGCATTCCGCGTGCGTGGCGCACCGACCAGCGTCGTACCATGTACATCAGGTTGCTCCGCCGGGTTCGGCCGCGGGAACTTCGCCTGCCGTGGGCGCGGCTGGCAGGGTGTCGTCTACGCCGTGCGCGCGGATGATGCGCAGCAGGTCGGCATCGTTATAACGGGCCTCGATCCGGTCGGCCTCCATCTGCGCCTCGACCTGCAGGTTGTCGCCGCAACGCCGAGGCTCGCTGCGTTTCCAGTCGGCCAGATAGGCGTCCGAGCCGGCTTTGCCGGCACGCATCGCCGCACGGTCGACCGCTTCCTGGAAACGGTGCGACAACTGCACCTTGGCGGTTTCCCGTCCTGACTTGACGAGCACCTGTGCTGGCACATCGCGCCAGAAAATCACAATCAGTTTTGCCAAAATACCACTCCTTCGCCAGCCTTCCTGAGACTGTGCTGCAGACCACCATAACCGGTGAACCGATGTTCGAAAACCAGCCCCAGCCGATCCGCGGCACGTTGTCCCGCCTCCAGCATGCCGGGCTGCTCAAGCTGGGCCAGATAGATCAGCCGCTTGTAATTGCCGAAGTACATCGGCAACAGTTCCGGATGTTTGTCGATACCCAGGCCACGCAAAATCAAACGGTCGAAATGGCGCAGCAGGAAATCGGTCAGATAAAAAGTCCCGGGTTCTGCTTCGGCCAACTCTGCGAACTCTGCGCTGCCGGCAAAAAACTCATAACAATGGTCGCCGGGAATGCGCTCCACGCCTTCTTCCCGCAACACCTTGTCGAGCAGCCCCCCGGTGCCGCAATCGGCATAGGCTACAAAAATCGACGCAAACTTGCCCCGACTGGCATGGATTTTTGCGCGCACCGCATCCGGTATCTTGTGCGGATGGTTGTGCAGATCCGCCGGTAGACACTGCACCACCAGATGCGGCCAATCGTTGATGCGCCGCAACGCGACGATCTCGTGCGCCAGCGCACCACATGCAATGACCAGCGTGGCGCACCGCTCGTCCATGGCCGCTCCCTTGGTGGGCTGGTGGTTCAGTGGGCGGCTGCGCGCCGGGCGGCGATCAGCGACTTGGCGGTTTCCACCGCGATGCCGGCGTCGCGGCAATAAGCGTCGGCGCCCACGGCCTTGCCGAACTCCTCGTTCAGCGGCGCGCCACCGACCAGTACGATGTAATCGTCGCGCAGGCCTTTTTCCTTGAGCGTGTCGATCACCACCTTCATATAGGGCATGGTGGTCGTCAGCAGCGCAGACAGGCCCAGGATGTCGGGTTTGTGTTCTTCCAGCGCTGCCAGGTATTTGTCGACCGGGTTGTTGATGCCCAGGTCGATCACCTCGAAGCCGGCACCTTCCATCATCATGCCGACCAGGTTCTTGCCGATGTCGTGGATGTCACCCTTGACCGTGCCGATGACCATCTTGCCGATCGGTGCGACGCCGGTCTCGGCCAGCAGCGGACGCAGGATTTCCATGCCGCCCTTCATGGCGTTGGCTGCCAGCAGCACTTCGGGCACGAACAAAATGCCGTCGCGAAAGTCGACGCCGACGATACGCATGCCCTCAACCAGTGCGTCGTTGAGCACCCGGTCCGCCGACCAGCCGCGTCCGAGCAGGATGTTGGTGGCTTCTATGACCTCATCGCGCAAGCCGTTGTACAGGTCGTCGTGTACCTGCTCGGTCAGATCCTCGTCGTTGAGCGTGTTCAGGTCGAGGTCGTCATCGAAGTCTTCAGCCATGGTCAGATCCTAGGTTTTCGGGATGCGGTATGTCGGGCTACCGCGACCCGATGGTAGGGGGCACCATGGGCGCCCGCTGATTGAATCGCGACCAGGGGTTGTCGTCACACGACATGACTTCGGGCATCCCGCAACGCCGCCCCCTGCGCCGTCAGGCGCGGCCCGGCATCATTCCCACGGCGCGTCGACTGGCGACTGGCTTGCCGATGCAGGGCTGGCGGGCTGGGCTTGCACCATTGCCCCGGCGCGACTGGCACTGCGCTCGGCACTCGGGGTGTAGCCGAACAACATGCGATAACACTTGGAGAAATGCGGCGGCGACTGGAAACCGCAGGCCACGGCCACCTGCATGATCGACATCGCTGTCTGCAACAGCAGTTCGCGCGCACGGCGCAGCCGCATGTCCAGGTAGTACTTCGTCGGCACCTGCCCGACGTAACGCTTGAACAGGCGCTCGATCTGGCGCCTTGACACACCCACCAACCCGGCAATTTCATCGAGCGACAGCGGCTCTTCGATGTTCGCCTCCATCAGCGCGGCCGCCTCGATCAGGTTTTCGTGGAACAGGCCGACCCGTGCCTGCAGCGGGATATGCTGGCGGTCCTGGTCATTTCGGATGCGGTCGAGGATGAACTGCTCGGAGATCAGCGGCGCAATGTCGCGCCCCTGGTGCTGCTTGATGATGTGCAGCATCAGGTCCAGCGGCGCCACGCCTCCGGTACAGGTGTAGCGGTCACGGTCAATGGCGAACAACTGGTCCGAAAACAGCACGCGTGGAAACTCCTCACGCAGCGCGGTCATGTTTTCCCAGTGGATCACCGCCCGGTACTTGTCGAGCAGTCCAGCCTTGGCCAGCGCATAACCGCCGGTGCACAAGGAGCCCAGCGACACATGGCGCTGGGCCAGGCGGCGCAATACGCCGAGCACGGCAGGCGTGGTGGCTTTTTCCACCTGCACGCCGCCCACGACAAACACGATATTGGCCGGTCCGATATTGTCGATCGGCACCGTTGGGAACATCGACAGCCCGTTGCTGGCCGCCACCGGATCGCCGTCGATGCTCGCGATCGACCACTCATACAAGTCACGCTTGCTGACCCGGTTGGCCATGCGCAAGGCATCGATAGCGCTGGCCAGCGCGATCATGGTGTAGTGGGGTAAAGTCAGGAAAACGAAGCGGTGCTTCGGCAGCTGCGTGACCGGGATCTTGCTGTGATCGCTCATGGTGCTCCGCCAACAGGTGGCGCCAACAAATAGACATCAACGGGTAAACAGCAGCAAGACCGAGGTCGGTTCTGGCGTGTTGAAGGTCGGATTTTGACAGCTTTGGCGGCCATCACCCGACACCAGGATTGCCATACGTCAAATTCTGTTGCGAATGCGACCCAGGGCCATCGTCCGACGGCGCCCTGAGCCAGCGCGCGCGACGCCCCGGGGTCAGTCTTCGCGCTGTGCAAACACCGTCAACACGCCGGTGTACCCATACAGATGGTGGCGCGCAATTTCCCCACCGGCAAAAAACCCCACCAGCGGTACATCCCCGAGCGCGCGGCGCACGATCTGCAACTCGGCGCTCGGTCCGCCGAAATGCGGGCCGCCGCGCCCCGAACAACTCACATACACGGCACCGGCAATGCCACGTGCGGGATGGGCCGCCGCCTCAGCTTCGGACGCCGCCAGCGCCGTGGCAGTCTCCATGCTCAGTTCCAGCGGCTCGAGTTCCTCACGCACCTCGGCGCAGATGCGCACCAGATCCGATCGCGCCGCCTGCACGTTGCGTTGGCAAAAGGCCAGCTGCATGCCGTCAGACACCGGTTGTGCAATGGCGATGCCACGTCGCGCCGGGTCAAGCCCGATGATGTGGCGCACGATGACATCGTTGCCAAAGCTGCCCGCGCGACCCATCGCCTGGACACCATCGGCGTCGCCCGTATCCACCAGTCCCACCAGCGTCTGGCGGATCACAGCCAGGGCCTCCTGGGGCCGCTCGAGCGACACCTCAAGCTCGCGCAGCAATACATCGAGCGCGGGCGCACCGTCGATGCGAATGACCAGATTCTGCTCGGACTCGGTCACGCTGCGAAACGCCGACACCGGCCGGCAACCCTGCGTGACACGCGACACCAGCTGGACCTCGGGACCGAAGGCCACACCGCTGAGACCGCCACTGAAGACGCCGCGTGCTCCGCCCTGCCCCCGCATATTGCCATCACCGCTCGCCGCAAACTGCACGGTTCGCGTCCGACTGGCCGACAGGCCGCCAAACAGATAACCCGACGACGTGCGTGCCGCCATCTCCTGCACCAGCTCACCCAGGTCCGGCGTGGCGGGATCGGCATGCACCAGCGCGGAGTAGGCGTCGAAGCCCAGGTTCAACGGCGCGACACCCGAAAACACGCGGTACTGGTCACCCGGCAGGTCGCACAACATGACGGCCATTGCCGGCTCGTCGAAATACTCCACGTTGTTGGCCGAGACACCCACACCGACGGTGCCGGACCAGTCGGTCACGCCCGGCAGTTCGCCGCTGAGGTGATCGAAGATGTCCTGCGCCGCATTGGCATAGTGATCGGTGATGTACAAGAGCCCCAGCGTAGGGGCCGACGCATAACCGGGCAATGTCATCTGCGCACGCAACTGCGCCAGTACCAAAGCCGCCGCCATGGTCCAGTCCGGATGGGTCGCATGCCCGTGCGCGAACAACGCCATCAGGTCACGCCTGGTGTGGCCCGGCCAACACGTGCCAAACGCATGCCCGTCACGGCAACGCCTTGTGGCTGCGGCTCGCCGCTTTCTTGGAGCCTGCCTTGCGTGTGCGCGCGGCCGCGGCCTTTTTGCCCACCTTGACGGCATCCTTGGCAAGGCCGGCGGACATGTCGCGGGTCGCATCCACCGCCGTTTTGCGCGTCGCGTCCTGCAGGGCGCTGGCTGCGATCTGCTGGAACTGCTGCGTGAGCGAGCCCCACAACTGCATCGGATCAATCAGCGACGCCGGCCCGGCTGCGGACTTGGCCTTGCCGCCGGCCACCTTGCGCGCAACACCCCCCACAACCGTTGCTGCATCGGTGACGGTCTTGGCAGTCGAGCCGGCACGTTCGGTGGCCATCTGCACGCCACTGGCCACGGAATCGGCCGCCTTGAGCTTGAACGCATTGGCCATATCGCCGATGTTGAAGTTCATGCCCTTGAGGGTGGCCAGCGTCATCTTCTGCACTTCCAGGGCCTGAATCGTGGCACCAAGGGCACGCGAGTTCTGCTCGAGCCAGAAATGCACGGCACGCAATTCCTCGATGCGCTTGTCCAGCTCCTCGACGTTCAACGAAGGCGATACCCAGTTTGCCAGGTTGGGAATCTGCGGTATCGACTGGCTCGCACCCTTGGCCAGATTCTGCAGAAAATCAAAACCCGGCACGAACTTGCCGAAACCCATGCTATCTGTATCGCTCATGCTGTGCTCCCAGGTGCAGAGCCATGATCGGCTCTCCAACAGCTTAACCGAAGCGGCCGTCCATGGCGACCCGCACCGACCCGCATTGCGCAAGTCGCGCCTACCGCGGCAAACGCTCAGTGCTTGTGCATCAAGGCCGAGGCCGAGAGTGACACCGGCAACTTGAGCTCAAGCCGGCTCTCGCCACCCTTGGTGTCCTTGAACACCAGTGTCAACGGCACGGTGCTGGATTTGGGCAGAGCGGTCTTGAGATCCATCAGCATCACGTGATAACCACCGGATTTGAACTCGACCGTCTTGCCGGCAGCGATCTCCAGACCACCTTCGACCGCACGCATCTTCATGACGCCGCCGTCCATGCTCATCTCGTGCACTTCGACCACGCCGGCAACCGGGCTGGCCACGCTGACAAGCCGGGTGGTTTCCACGGCGCTGATTGACATGAAGGCGCCAGTCGAATTCTGGCCCGGAACCGATGCACGGACCCAGGCGTCCTTGATCGTGACGTTCTGTGCCGAAGCCGAGGTGGCAATGCCCAGCGCAACGGCGCTGATGGCACTCCATTTCAAAGTTTTCATGATGTCTGTTTCCTGTTTTTTCAATCGGCAAGAGGTCTGGCTGGCCGCTGTCCCTGCTTGAGAAGCATTATCCCCAACGCCAGCGCCTGGATCGGCCGCAGGGTCCGTGCGCCAGCATCCCTCAATTGACCGTCATCAAGACAACAAATTCGCCAGGGGCGCATGATGGTCCAGAACCACCAACCTGCGAGACAACCATGCACAAGCAACAAACCGAGACCATCAAGAGGCAATTGCAAGCCGATCGCCAGGCACTGGTGGAGCAACTTTCGCGGCTGCGTGGCGGCGACATCGACCGCACGCAAGCGTCAAAGGAACATTTCGGCCTTGTCGAGGATTCGCGCGCCCAGACTGCGACCGATCGTGAACTGGAATTCGCCATGGACGAACACGAGACGGCGGCAATCCGCGCCATCGACATCGCGCTGTCGCGCATCGAAAACGGCATATATGGAGAATGCGCAGATTGCGGCGTCGACATTCCGGTGGAGCGGCTGCAGGCCTCGCCACAGGCCTTGTGCTGCATCAAGTGTCAGGAAAAGCGCGAGCGGGCCGAACCGGCCGCCTGAGGCGCGCCGGCAGCGCCAGGGCGCGCTGCTTAACGCGACTCCACCATCTTCTGGTCAATCGCCCCGAAGATACTCTGACCGTCCAGGCCCTTCATCTCGATGCGGATCGTGTCACCGTATTTCATGTACGCCGTTGATGGTTTGCCATCCTGGATGGTTTCGATCGCGCGTTTCTCCGCGATGCAGCTGTAGCCCTTGGGCCAATCCATCCGGCCACGGGTCTCGACACCCTTGTTGCTGACCGTGCCGCTGCCGATGATGGAGCCGGCGCGCACGTTGCGTGTCTTGCACAGGTGGGCGATCAGCTGGCCGAAATGAAAGCTCATCTCCGGACCGGCCTCGCACATGCCGACACGCCGCCCGTTCCAGCTCGACTGCAGCGTCAGGTTGACGCGGCCTTTGTCCCAGGCGCTACCCAGTTCGTCCGGCGTTACCGCCACCGGGCTGAATGCGGTCGCGGGTTTGCTTTGCACAAAGCCGAATCCCTTGGCCAGTTCGCCCGGCACCAGGTTGCGCAGGCTGACATCGTTCACCAGCATCAGCAGTCGCACGCCGTCGAGCGCGCGCTCCGGCGAAGCGCCCATCGGCACATCGGCGGTGACAACGGCCAGTTCGGCCTCGAAGTCGATGCCGAAGTCCTCGGACAGGCACACCACATCATCGCAGGCGCCAATGAAGTCGTCGCTGCCACCCTGGTACATCAACGGGTCGGTATAAAAGCTCTCCGGCACCTTGGAGTCGCGCGACGCACGCACCAGCTCGACATGGTTGAGATAGGCAGAACCATCGGCCCATTGGTAGGCGCGTGGCAAAGGCGCCAGACATTGGCGCGGCTCAAAGGCAAATGCGTGGCGCGCCTTGCCCTGGTTCAAGGTGTCATAAATATCCTGCAGTTGCGGCGACAGAAAGTTCCAGTCGTCCAGCACCTGTTGCAGGCGATCTGCGACGCCGGTCGCATAATGTGCCGTGGTCAGATCCCGCGAAACCACGACGAGCTGCCCGTCGCGCGAACCGTCCTTGTAAGTAGCCAACTTCATCACTCGTCCTGTCTGCCTGGAAAAATACCACCGGGTGTGCACGGACACGCCGCGGACAATTTCGCATTGTTAAACTTATTTAACCAAGCGAAATTCTAATCATCCCTTCCATCATGCACGAAACCCGCGCGGGCATTCAATCGGTCGAAGTCGGGTTCACCTTGCTCGACGCGCTGACGCGCGCCGCGGGCCCGCTGATGCTGCGCGACCTGGCCGCTGCGGCCGGCATGAGCGCGGCCAAGGCGCATCGTTACCTGGTCAGTTTCCAGCGTCTGGGGCTGGTCGCGCAGGATCCGCGCACGACCCGCTACGACCTGGGTCCAGCGGCGTTGCATCTGGGCCTGGCTTCGCTGTCGCGCATCGATGCGGTCAAGCTGGCCCGTGAACGCATCGGTGGCTGGATGCTGGATATCGGCCACACCCTGGCGCTGGCGGTCTGGGGCAATCGCGGCCCGACGATCGTGCATTGGGAAGAGGCCCCCAGTGTGATTGCGGTCAATCTGCGCCTGGGCGACGTGATGCCATTGCTGACGTCGGCTACCGGGCGTTGTTTTGCCGCCCACGCGCCAGTCGACGCGATCACTCCGCTGCTGACTGCCGAGCTCGCGCTGCAAGGCCGCAGGCCACTCCCCAACACCCCCACCACGCCCGAGGGTGTTCGGCAGATGCTGGCCGAAGTGCGCACGCAAGGCCTGGCCCGTGCCGAGGACAGTCTGCTGCCGGCGGTGGCCGGGTTCTGTGCCCCGGTGTTCGACTTCAACGGGCATATGGTGCTGGGCATCATCGCGCTGGGCGCGATGGCGCAGTTCGACAGCCA
>JBKJRR010000276.1:0-2648 GCA_046594635.1 Burkholderiaceae bacterium | reverse complement strand
GTTCTTGACCACGCCATGCACGATAGCGCCTTCTTTCAGCGTGGACATCAGCTTGGCGCGCTCTTCGCCCATGCTGGCTTCAACGACAGCACGGCGCGACAACACGACGTTGTTGCGCTTGCGGTCGAGCTTGATGACCTTGAATTCCAGGGTTTTGTTTTCGTACGGGGTCAGATCCTTGGTCGGACGGGTGTCAACCAGCGAGCCCGGCAGGAATGCGCGGATGCCGTTGACCAGCACGGTCAGGCCGCCCTTGACCTTGCCGCTGGTGGTGCCGGTGACGAACTCGCCGGACTCGAGCGACTTCTCGAGCGACATCCAGGAGGCCAGGCGCTTGGCGGTGTCACGGCTGACGATGGTGTCGCCGTAGCCGTTTTCCATCGCGACGATGGCCACGGAGACGAATTCGCCGATCTGGCATTCGAGTTCGCCCTTGTCGTTCTTGAACTCGGAGATTGGAACGTAGGCTTCAGATTTCAGGCCGGCGTTGACGACTACAAAATTGTGTTCGACACGCACCACTTCGGCGGTCACAACCTCGCCAACGCGGGTTTCGGAGGCCTTCAGTGATTCTTCAAACAGATCGGCAAAAGATTCAGACATGGTGTTTGCGGATGAACCGCGGGTTAAGTTGTACCACCACACGACCAGTGTGCCATTGAGACACGAGGGGAGTCGTGTGGACGATCACGGGAACCTGAGCCCCCGCAAATTTTTTGTCCGCAGCGATTGACAAATCAAGCGCTGCGAAACGGCTGCATGCCTTGCCACCAGTTCAATACGGCGTCGACCGATTCCTCGATCGTCAGCTCCGAATTGTCCAGCAGCCTGGCGTCCTGCGCGGCCCTCAGAGGCGCGGTGCTGCGATTCGAATCGCGGGCGTCCCTAGCCTCGAGGTCCTGGCGAAGAGCGTCGAGTGTAGTCGCAATTCCCTTTGAAATCAATTGTTTATGGCGTCGCTGTGCGCGTTTGGCGGCGCTGGCCGTCAGGTAGACCTTGAGCGCAGCCTGCGGGAAGATGACGGTTCCCATGTCGCGCCCGTCAGCCACCAGGCCAGGCAGCCGTTGCGATGCATGCTGCAAGGTGATCAGTGCCTGGCGCACGGCCACCAGCGTGGACAAGCGCGAGGCATTCATGCCCATTTCCTCGGTCCGTACGAGTTCGCTGACGTTTTCGCCGCCCAACAGTATCCGCCCGTCGGCAAACCGGATATTCAGCTGACCGAGCAGATTGACAATCGCGGATTCGCCGTTGGTGTCCAGTGTGAGGCCGGCACGGGTGGCTGCCAATGCGGTGATGCGGTAAAGCGCGCCGGAGTCCAGGAAGTGGTAACCCAGTCGCTGCGCCAATGCAGCAGCCAATGTGCCTTTGCCCGAGGCGGTCGGGCCGTCGACACAGATCACCGGTATGTGCCTCAGTTCGGTTTGCACAACCGAGAACAAGGTCTCGAAATAGTCCGGGAAGGTCTTGGCGACGCATTTGGGATCCTCGATTCGCACCGGCAGGCCCGCCGGATTGAATGCCGCCAGCGACAGGCACATCGCCATGCGGTGGTCGTCATAGGTGGCAATACTGGCTGCACGCCAGTGGGCCGCGCTCTCGGGCGGCGTGATGCGGATGTAGTCGTGGCCTTCTTCGATGTCCGCACCGAATTTGCGTAACTCGGTCGTCATCGCGGCGATGCGGTCTGTCTCCTTGACGCGCCAACTGGCAATGTTGCGCAGTGTGCTGGTGCCGTGGGCATACAAGGCCATGACAGCCAACGTCATGGCGGCATCGGGAATGTGATTGCAGTCCAGGTCGATAGCATGCAGCGTCTGGCCGGCGCTGGGCCCCGAGACTTCCAGCCAGTTCGGGCCACTGTTGATGCTCGCTCCCATCAGGCGGGCCGCTTCGACAAAGCGGATATCGCCCTGGATCGAGTCGGCGCCGACTCCCTGGATGCGCAGCGGAACACCGTTGGAGGGCGCAATCGCGCCCAGCGCGATGAAGTAACTGGCCGAGGACGCGTCGGCCTCGATAAACAGGTCGCCGGGCGATTGCAGGTGACTGGTCGCCGGGATCGTGAACCGTTGCCAGCCGTCGCGGCGCACATGGACGCCAAAACGAGCCAGCAGGTTCAGCGTGATCGCGATGTAGGGACGCGATATCAGTTCGCCGACCACGTCGATCACGATGTCCTGCGACGCCACCAGCGGCAAGGCCATCAGCAAGGCGGTGAGGAACTGGCTCGAGACATCACCGCGCACGGCGATCGGCTGAGTCAGGTTCAAAGACGGCTTGCCGACACGCAACGGCGGATAGCCGGGGTTTTCGAGGTAGTCGATCTGGCATCCGAGCTGGCGCAGCGCGTCGACCAGATCGGCGATCGGGCGCTCGTGCATGCGCGCCACGCCGCGCAGCGAGAAGTCGCCACCCAGCACCGCGAGTGCCGCCGTCAGCGGCCGCATCGCCGTACCTGCATTGCCCAGGAACAGGTCCGCCTGTCGGTTTGGAAGTTGGCCGTCCAGGCCGCCTATCGTGACCCGCTCGCCATCATGCTGTACCGTGCAACCGAGCGTGCGCAAGGCGTCCAGCATGACACGGGTGTCATCGGAGTCGAGCAGATCGTGCAGCGTCGTGGTGCCAGCGCACAGCGCCGATAGCAG
>JBKJRR010000231.1:0-12725 GCA_046594635.1 Burkholderiaceae bacterium | reverse complement strand
TGCACCGGATCGACCATGACGTCCTGACGACGCGGTTCAACGATGGCAAGGCCGATCCGCTGGGACGATTCTGGGCCGGCACTATGTACGAACCCCGCACCGCTCCCAAGGCCGAACTGCTGGCGCTGGACTGCCGTAATGGCCGCACACCCCATGTGCAGCGCATGGCCGGCGGCGCCACGATTGCCAATGGCCTGGCCTGGTCGCCGGCCCAGGACCAGGTGTACTGGGCTGACACCAGCCAGCACACGATCTGGGCATGGGACTGGAATGCACAAGAGAACACGATGCAGGGCGAGCGCGTGTTTCACCGTTTCGCACCCAAGCCTCAAGACTGGCGCAGTGGCATGGACGGTTACGGCGGGCGCCCCGATGGTGCGGCGGTTGACACCGAAGGTAATTACTACGTGGCGATGTTCGAAGGCCGTCGACTGCTCAAGCTCGCACCCGACGGCCGTATCCTGGCCGAAATCGCCACACCGGTCATGTGCCCGACCATGCCCTGTTTTGGTGGTGACGACCTCAAGACGCTTTACATCACGAGCGCGCGTCACGACCGGCCGGCCCAGGAGTTGGCGTTGATGCCTGAGTCAGGTTGTGTTTTCTCGACCCGTGTAGATGTACCGGGACTACCAGTGAATATGTTCCAGGACTGAGAAATTTTTGAACGCGCCGCGTTCAAAAGCTTCAGCGTGCCTCTTGCCACTGTCGTTACCATCAGACCGATGGACAAAGAACTGAACGGTCTTGCAGACCAGATTCGCGCGGCGCACAGCAAGCGCACGGTCTTGCGCATTCGCGGCGCAGGCAGCAAGGACTTTTACGGTGAACAACTCGACGGCGACATCCTGGACACCCTGCCCCTGAGCGGCGTTTGCAGTTACGAGCCCAGCGAACTGGTGGTCACGGCGCTGGCCGGCACCCCGCTGGTCGAACTCGAAAACCTGTTGGCCGAGCGCGGACAGTACCTGGCGTTCGAGCCACCCCATTTCGGCACAGGCGCCACCGTTGGCGGCATGGTCGCAGCGGGCCTGTCCGGGCCCGCGCGTGTGGCGGCCGGGGCGGTGCGCGATCACGTACTGGGCGTGCAGATGCTCAATGGCTTGGGTCATTCGCTGCGATTCGGCGGGCAGGTGATGAAAAACGTGGCCGGATATGACGTCTCGCGCGTGCTCGCGGGCTCGCTTGGCACACTGGGCATGATCACCGAGGTGTCGCTCAAGGTCTTGCCGCGACCGGTTGCCCAGGCCACCTTGCGCTTTACCAGTACGCAGGCCGATGCCCTGCGTCAGCTCAACCGCTGGGCCGGCAAGCCCTTGCCGATCAATGCCAGTTGCTGGCATGCCGAGTCTGGCGGCGGCGAAGGTGGCGTACAGGGTCAGCTTCATGTTCGTTTGCGCGGTGCGCGGGCCGCAGTCGAAGCCGCCTGCCAGCAACTGGCCGGTGAGCGCCTTGAACCAGCCCTGGCGCAGAGCCTGTGGCAATCCGTACGTGAGCAGACAGCAGACTTTTTCGCCTGCAGTGATGACCAATGTCTCTGGCGGCTCAGCGTACCCGACACTGCCGGCGAATTGCCAGTCAACGGGTTGGATACCGTGCTCGAGTGGGGCGGCGCCCTGCGCTGGGTCAAGGCGCCGGCGGCACATGCGCAGGCGCTGCGCAACGCGGCCCAGGCGGTTGGCGGCCAGGCCATGCTGTTCCGACGGGCCAGTGGTGCCGGTGCGCCCTGGCCCGCGTTCCTTCATCCCATGGCCGAGCCCCTGCAGCGGATCGAGCGCGCATTGCGCCAGCAATTCGATCCGTCCGGCGTCTTCAGCCACACGCGCCTGTCGGGCGTTTTTCAGGTTGCCCCGCCAGCCGACAAGGTCCTGCATGCAGACACAACTCGCGCCTGAGTACCAGGGCACGGCGGACGGCGATGCCGCCGAAGCCATCCTGCGCAAATGTGTGCACTGCGGCTTTTGCACTGCAACCTGTCCGACCTATCAGTTGCTGGGTGACGAGCTGGACGGGCCACGTGGTCGTATCTACCTGATGAAACAGGTACTCGAGGGACAGACGCCGACCCGCGCGACCCAGCTGCACCTGGACCGTTGTCTGACCTGCCGCAATTGCGAGACCACCTGTCCGAGCGGGGTTGACTATGGGCACCTGGTGGACATCGGCCGCAAGCTGGTCGATGCCAAGGTCGCGCGTCCGAAGTTCGAGTCAGTGGTGCGCTGGGCGCTCAAGGAGGGCTTGCCTTCACCCTTGTTCGCGCCGGCCATGCGGGTCGGGCAAATGCTGCGGCCGTTGTTGCCAACGAGCCTGCGCAACAAGATTCCGGCAAGGCAGCCGGGCGGCCGCTGGCCACAGCGCCACCATGCACGCAAGATGCTGATGCTGGCCGGCTGTGTGCAGCCGGCGATGATGCCCAACATCAACAGTGCAACTGCACGCGTGCTCGATGCCATTGGCATCGAGACCCTGGTTGCGCCCGCTGCAGGCTGTTGCGGCGCGCTGAAGTTTCACCTCAACGACCAGCAAGGGGGCCTGGCCGCCATGCGCGCCAACATCGACGCCTGGTGGCCATACCTGGAAGACCCGCAAGGCGGCGTCGAGGCGATCATCATGAACGCTTCGGGCTGTGGCGTCACCGTCAAGGAATATGGACATCTGCTGCAGGACGATGCCGCTTACGCGGCCAAGGCAAAGCGGGTCAGTGCGCTGACGCGTGACCTGAGCGAATTGCTGCCCGAGATCACACAGCAGTTGGCCGGGCGCGTCGATGTTGCGCGCGCACCAAAGCAGCTGGCCTACCACCCACCGTGTACTCTGCAGCATGGGCAGGGACTGCGCGGGGGTGTCGAGCAGCACCTGCAGGCACTGGGGTTCACGCTGCGCGTATCGATGAACGAAGCCCATCTGTGCTGCGGCTCAGCGGGCACCTATTCGGTACTCCAGCCGCAGCTCTCAAAGCAACTGCGCGAGCGCAAACTGGGTCATTTGTCCGAACTCGCGCCAGACACCATCGTATCGGCCAACATCGGATGCATCACGCATCTGCAAAGTGGCACCGATGTGCCGGTGCGCCATTGGGTGGAAGTTCTCGATCAGGCCCTGACAGGCTGATTTCGCGCAATGCCGTACGGGCCGCGACCGACGCAGCCCAGTGCCGTACGACTCAACTGCCCGCGGCGGCTTTGGCTTGTGCACAGAGCAGTTGCGCAACATGTGCCGGTTGGGCAGGCTGGTCAAGGTGTCGCAACGGGTCTCTGTTACCAGAGCAGTGCCGCGGCATTCCTGCGGTCGGTGGCATCGCGAAAATCCGGTACCACGCCTTGAGTCCAGAAAATGGGTGATCATCGACGAGAGGTATCGCCATGAACCGTCAGCATGGTGGTAAGGCAGAACCACCTCGGCAAATGGGAGTTGATGCGGGTCAGTCGCTCAGCGCCGCCTCGATGTCCTTGACCAGGCTCTCGGGCGCGTCGGTCGGCGCGTAGCGCCGTTGTACCGCGCCATCCTTCGCCACCAGGAACTTGGTGAAATTCCATTTGATCGCCTTGCTGCCGAGAAGCCCTGGCGCCTGCGCGCCCAGCCACAACCACAGGGGGTCAGCGTCTTTGCCGTTGACATCGATCTTGGCCATCATCGGAAAACTCACACCGTAGTTGAGTTGGCAGAACGTCGCGATCTCCGCATTGCTTGCCGGGTCCTGGGCGCCGAACTGATTGCAGGGAAAGCCGATGACAACAAGTCCGCGGTCGCCATATTGCTTGTGCAACTTTTCCAGGCCCGCGAATTGGGGTGTGAGTCCACAGGCGCTGGCGGTGTTGACGAGCAACATGACCTTGCCCTTGAACTTCTTCAGCGGCATCGGGTTGCCATTCATCTGTCTTGCCGAAAAGGCTTCAATTGTTGTCATCGTGTTTCCTCTTTGCGATTGCTCCTGTGCCACCTGTGTCCCTGCGATACCTGAGATACCTGAGGCAACTTGCAAGGCCAGGGTGCACGCAGACCGCCAGGGCCGACTTCAGGTTAGCAGCTTTGCGCTGACGACTTTGGCAAGTCTACGAAGGTGCGACCTGCGATACTAGCGGCCTATGATGTCTTTGCCAGAAAGGGTCTTGCTGAGGGTGCGTGGCCTGGTTGTGAGCGATGCACAGGTGGCCGAGGAGGCGTTGCTCGGCAATCTGCGTCGCCTGCGTTGGTTGCTGCCGGTTTTTCTGGCGCTGGTACTGGGTTTGCTGGCTGTTTTCGCGTGGCAGACCGACACCGGAAGCGATGCGCGGCTGGCGTGGCGCGAAGCCGTGATGAACGTCTACCGCGTGACCATTGTCTGGCTGATCGTGATGGCACTGGCCGTGTGGCGCATGTCGTCGCATACGCGTTCCAACACCGGAGTGCGCGTGCTGATGTTCATTGCGCCGCTGGGTTTTCTGGTGTTCGCGGCAGTACTCGCAGTGCTCGACCAACGCGTCACACCCAACATCACTCCGTATCTGCTGGGCTGCATATCTGTCAGCCTGTTGTTCCTGTTGCCGCCGGCGACCGCGATCGGCAGCATGTGGTTGGCATATGTGTTGTTTTTCGTCGGACTGGGTTTCACGCAGCCCGACGAGACCCTGCTCCTGACCAATCGTGCGAACGGTTTCGGCGCGACCTTGCTGGCGCTGGTGCTGTCGCTGATGATGTGGAACCGCAATGCCCAGTACAACCTGCTGCAGCGCGAACTGACCCTGCGCAATGCGACGCTCGAGAAGCAGCAGACCGACCTGCTCTGGCTGGCCACACGCGACGCATTGACCGGCCTGTTCAATCGTGGCGAGTTCATGCGCCTGGCTGAACAGGAACTGCTGCGGACCCGGCGCCACGGTGGTAACACGAGTGTCATCGTGGTCGACCTGGATCACTTCAAGGCTGTCAACGACCAGCATGGTCACCCGGCGGGTGACAAGGTGTTGGTCCACGTGGCTGGGGCGTTGCGTGACGGTGTCCGCAATACCGACGTTGTGGCGCGTATCGGTGGCGAGGAGTTCATGGTGTTGTTGCCGCAAACCGATATTGATGCCGCTGCGGTATTGGCAGAAAAACTGCGTCAGTTGCTGCGGCGATCAGCGGCGCGGGTCAACAGCGATCTGCAGGTGACGGTCACCGCCAGCTTCGGCGTGGCGTGCATGCCGGGCGGGCACAACGGATCGGTGGCAGCCCTTTACGCTGCGGCAGACAATGCGCTTTACGAGGCCAAACGGGCCGGGCGAGACCAGGTGGCGCGGACCGAACCGGATGGTACGCTCACACCCTCGGATTTTCAGCGCATGCGCCGCAGCTGACCGGTTTTCGCCGCGACCCGCCCGCCTCGCACCTGGCCAGCGGACGCCGACTCAGTGGTGGTGATTGTCGTTGCGGGCGATAGCGAGCAGATGATCAACTTCGGCGCGATGGTGCAGCAGATTGTGTGCATACCAGCGCCGTATCAGCCACATCACCAGCGCGATCGTTACACCAAAGCCGGTGATGGCCGCAAAGGTCGGCACACCCACGCCCGCAGAAAGGCTGTAGGCGGCGCCCAGAGCCAGGATGCACGCCTGTTCGTTGAAGTTCTGCACCGCGATCGAGCGTCCCGCGCCCATCAGGTTGTGCCCGCGGTGCTGCAGCAATGCGTTCATCGGCACCACCAGGAAGCCGCCCAGGGCGCCCAGCAGAATCAGGAACGGCGCTGCAACCCACACGTTGTTGATGAAGATCAGCAGGATGATCAGGCCACCCATGCCGATGCCCAGCGTGATCACGCGAGGGCCGTCTTCCAGCCGCATGCGCATCGATGCCACGACCGCACCCACGGCCATGCCGATGGCCACCACGCCCTGCAGCGCCGATGCCTGGGTCACGGAATAGCCCAGGGCCACCGCCGCCCACGACAACACGATGAAACGCAGATTGCCGGCAACACCCCAGATCAGTGTTGTGGCCGCCAGCGAAATCTGGCCCAGCTTGTCACGCCACAGGCGCATGTTGCAGGTCCAGAAATCGGGCAGCAGCACGACAGGGTTGCGCGGCAGCGGTCGCATCTCCACGCCGGTTTCGGGAATATGGGTGTTGAACCAGGCGGCCAGCAGGTAGACAAAGATCAACAGGCTGATTGCGGCCTCGGACGGCGTGTCGATGCCCAGATTGATGAACGGGAAGTCAAAGCCCAGCATGACCGAGGACACCGCCTGGCTGACCAGCTGACCGCCGAGCAACACGCCCAGAATAATGGAGCCGATCGTCAGGCCCTCGATCCAGCCGTTCGCCTTGACCAGCTGGGATGCCGGCAGCAGTTCGGTCAGGATGCCGTATTTCGCCGGCGAGTAGGCGGCGGCGCCCAGTCCGACGATGGCATAGGACATCAGCGGATGGGTGCCGAACAACATCAGCATGCAGCCACACACCTTGATGAAGTTGCTGATCAGCATGACCTGGCCTTTGGGCCGCGAATCTGCGAACGCACCGACAAACGGCGCCAGCAGCACGTAAAACAACGCGAACATCGGAACCAGCGCCGCTTGTTGCCATTCGCCGGCATTCTTGCTTCGCAGCAACTGCACGGCACAGACGAACAAGGCATTGTCGGCCAGCGAGCTGAAAAACTGCGCTGACATGATGGTGTAGAACCCGCGCTTCATGCCGTGCTGTAAGGGTCATCAGCACAGCTGATGCCGGTGTCTTGTGTTCTGGTCTCCAACGTGGGCCCGGTTATATCACGGCGCAAGCTGCCAGAATGGGCCCTGACTTCATATCCCCCGCATTGTTCCATGCCCCGACCGATCCAGGCCACGATCCATCTTGACGCACTGCGTCACAACCTGGCGCGTTGCGCCAGCGCTGCACCCGACGCCAAGGTCTGGGCGGTTGTCAAGGCCAATGCCTATGGCCATGGCATCGAGCGGGTGTACGACGCCTTGCGCGCGGCCGACGGATTTGCCTTGCTCGACCTGGACGAGGCGCAGCGTGTGCGCAACCTGGGTTGGCGTGGCCCCGTGCTGCTGCTCGAAGGTGTATTCGAGCCACGCGACCTGGAACTGTGCTCGCGTCTGGGTCTGTGGCACACGGTGCATTGCGATGCGCAGATCGACATGCTGGCCATGCACAAGACCCATGTGCCGCACCGTATTTTTCTCAAGATGAACTCCGGCATGAACCGACTGGGGTTTACGCCGCAGTCCTATCGTGCGGCTTGGTCGCGGCTAGACGCGCTGCCGCAAGTCGGAGAAATCTCCTTGATGACCCATTTCAGCGACGCCGACAACGCTGTCGGCGTCGCCACGCAGATGGCGGTGTTCCAGGCCACCACGCTGGATCTGCCGGGCGAGCGCAGTGTCGGCAACAGCGCAGCGACGCTGCGTCACATGTGTGGGGTTGAGGGGCTGGAGAGCATCGTGTCGACATCCGACTGGATCCGCCCCGGTATCGCGACCTATGGCAGCGCGCCCGATTACCCGGAGCATGACGCAGCCCACTGGGACTTGCGTCCGACCATGACAATGACTGCGCGCGTCATCGGCGTGCAGACGCTTGAGCCGGGCCATACGGTCGGATATGGCTCGTCTTTTGTGGCCGATCGCGCCATGCGCATTGGTGTCGTTGCCTGCGGCTATGCCGACGGTTACCCCCGGGTGTGTCCGACCGGAACGCCGGTGTTGATCGATCGGGTGCCCTCGCGCACGGTCGGGCGTGTCAGCATGGATATGCTGACGGTGGACCTGACCCCGAATCCGGATGCCGGCTTGGGCTCTGAAGTGATTCTTTGGGGTGGCACGGGCGATGCGGTGGTGCCGATTGATGCCGTGGCGAATGCGGCCGGCACGGTCGGTTATGAATTGATGTGTGCCCTGGCGCAGCGGGTCCCGGTGGTTGTGGCGTGACAACCGGATAAACCTTGATCGACATCAAGCGTCGGCGGCCACGGCCGCGGCGAACGGTAGTAGATTGTGGGCTGACCAGGGACAAGCATGGAATACAAGGACTACTACCAGGTGATGGGCCTGGCGCGCGACGCCAGCGCCGATGACATCAAGAAGGCCTATCGGCGACTGGCCCGCAAGTACCACCCGGACCTCAGCAAGGAAGCCGATTCGGAGGCGCGTTTCAAGGAAATCGGCGAGGCCAACGAGGTACTCAAGGACCCGGAGAAACGCAGCGCATACGACAAACTGGGCGCGAACTGGCAGGCCGGACAGGACTTCCGGCCGCCGCCAGACTGGAATGCCGGGTCCGAAGGCCCTGGCCGGGGCTACGGCGCGCAGGACGGCGCTGATCACAGCGATTTCTTCGAGGCCTTGTTCCGGCGCGGCTTCGGCGCTCGAACGTCGGGCCATGGCGGCGCCGGTGCCGCGGGGGGCGGTTTTCATGCCCACGGTGAAGACAGCCATGCCCGCATCCAGATTGATCTGGAGGATGCCTATCACGGCGCGCAGCGCACGGTGAGCCTGCGCGTGCCCGAGAGCGACGCCCAGGGCCGGGTCACGGCACGCGAGCATACGATCACTTTTGTTGTGCCCAAGGGCGTGCGCGCCGGGCAACACATCCGGCTGGCAGGCCAGGGTGGCGCCGGCTTCGGGCAGGGCAAACCTGGCGACCTGTATCTGGAAGTGGCGTTTACGCCCCACCCGTTTTACCGGGTCGACCAGCGCGACGTCTACCTCGACTTGCCGGTCGCGCCCTGGGAGGCCGCCCTCGGCGCGCAGATCGAGGTGCCCACACCGGCTGGAAAGGTCGAGCTGACGATCCCCGCCGGCTCTGCAGCCGGGCGCAAACTGCGTCTGCGCGGGCGGGGCATTCCGGGTTCCACTGCGGGTGATTTCTACTTCGTATTGCAGATCGCACTGCCCGCGGCGGCTTCGGACGATGACCGGGCTGTCTACGCTGGCATGTTGTCCCACTTCAAGGGATTCGATCCACGTGCCAGATTGGGAGGAAAGCCATGAATGCTCATGCGACTAGCTTGATAACCGACGTGTTGATCGTGGAGGAGCAGATCGATCTGTCGCTGGACGAGTTGTGCCGCCTATGTGGCACGCAGGCCGAGCAGTTGGCGGCGCTGGTCGACGAAGGCGTGATCGTGCCCGAAGGCACAGCGCCCGAACACTGGCGCTTCCCCGGCATGCAGCTGCGCCGGGCCCGCGTGGCGGTGCGCCTGCAGCGCGACCTGGGTGTCAACACTGCGGGCGCGGCGCTGGCCTTGCAGTTGATGGATGAGATCGAGGCCTTGCGCGCACAGCTCGGGCTACGGCCGCGCTGATCGGCCCACCGGCAGCCCTGGCCGCAGTCTGATGGCCAGTGCCGGTCGTGTGTTCAGTCCGGCTCGGCTAAGACGAAGTCGATAAACCCGTGCTCGACATGGGCCACGGTCAGGCGCACCCGCACCGTTTGCCCGACGTCGAGCCGGGGCGGCGCGCCGACCAGCTTGCCCTCCACCGGTGGTGTGAAGATGCGCACCCAGCTCGCCTCGGCATTGATGCCGGTCACGATGCCGTCGAACACCTCGCCGATGCGGCCCTCCAGCACCAGGGCCGCCTCGGACTTGCGCACCCGCCGTTCCACCTTTTGCGCCGCATCTTCCTGCGTGGTGCATTGACGGGCCAGTTCGCCAAGTTCGGCGTTGTCATAAGGCGGATGGCTGCGGCTCAGCACCGCCTTGATCAACCGTGCCGTGATCAGGTCCGGATACCGGCGGTTCGGCGCGGTTGAATGCATGTAATCGCGCACCGCCAGACCGAAATGCCCGATGGGCGGGCCTGTTGGTGTTTCCACCACGTATTCGCCCCGGCCCATCAGCTTGACGATGACCAGGGACAGATCAGGGAAACGCAGCGGGTCGATTCTGCGACGCTGCGCCAGAAAGGCCTCCAGCGCCTTGCCGTCCGGCTGATGGGGCAGCGTCGTGCCCATTTTCTCGGCCAGGTCGACGATACGTTGCCAGCGTTCGGGCGAACGCACGATGCGGCGCAGCGACACACCGCCGTGGCTGGCCAGAAAGTGCGCAGTGCACCCGTTGGTGGCGACCATCAGCTCTTCGATCAGCTGGCGCGCCCGGTTGTGTGGTTGTTCGCGGATGTCGACCACCTCTTCGCCATTGAATACCGCGCGGGGCTGAAAGGTTTCAAATTCAAGCGCACCTTGCGCACGGCGTCGCGCACGCAGTTGCTGAGCCACACTGTCCTGCGTGCGCAACTGCAGGTCCAGCCCGGGTACGGCGCCCGCGGCGGCGGGCAGCGCACCGCGTCCGGCCAGCCAGTCGGATACTGCGTCATAGGCGAGCTGGGCCTTGTTGTGTACCAGGGCTTGCGACACGGTGGAGCCGGCAAGGCTGGCGTCCGGGTTGAACATCATCGTGGTGACGATGGCCAGCCGGTCCTGGTTCGGGTTCAGCGAGGTCAGGTCGGTGGACAGGCGCTCGGGCAACATCGGGAAGATGCGCGCGCCGGTGTAGACCGAGGTGGTGTTGGTACGGGCGTGGGCATCAATGGGGCTGCCCATGGGCACCAGTGCGTCGACATCGGCCACGGCGACCATGATCTTGACCCGACCATCGGGCAATACCTCGCATACGCTGAGCTGGTCGAGGTCACGCGAGTCGTCGTTGTCGATCGAGCACCAGTCCAGCGCGCGCAAGTCGGTCGCGTTCGGGTCAGTGGCCGGGCCCTGGATGCTGGCGATCTGGTCCAGCACGGCGGGCGAGAATTCCGGCTCCAGGCCACGCTCGCGCATGGCGTCGGCGGCGATGCGCGCCAGGTCGGCGCGGGTATGGGGGTGGCGTGATGTCATGGCCCAATATACCGCCGCGCGACCCGTTGGTGTGTCGGCGACGCGTGTGGGTCAGTGCCGGTACCCCGTGTCGACGCGATCGACCAGCCGCACCATCGCATCGAACACATCCTGTCCACCTCCGTGATCAGGATGGAACTGCAGCGCGTCCTGCGCACAACGTGCCGCAACGGCATCCGGCACGGCAATCGCCGGTCCCATGCTCAGCGTCGCCAGCTGGATTTCGCAGGCCCGCTGCAGTGTCCACAGCAAGGCGAAGGTCTGCGGCAGCGTCCGTCCCCAGGTTAGCAGCCCGTGATTGCGCAGGATCACCGCCGGTTTGTCGCCGATGCTCGCCAGCAGACGGGGCGCTTCGTCGGCATGGATGGTGATGCCCTCGAAGTCATGGTAGGCCAGCCTGCCGTGCAACTGCGCGCTGTAGAAGTTGGTCTGCTGCAGGCCACCCTGGGCGCAGGCCACGGCCATGCCGGCCGTGGTGTGGGTATGCATCACGCAGTGCGCTTGCGCCATGGCGTCGTGGATCGCCGCGTGCACAGTGAAGCCGGCCGGGTTCACCGCATGGGGCGAGCCATCCCGCACCTGACCGTGCAGGTCGATCTTGACCAGGTTGCTGGCCGTGACTTCGCTGTAGTGCAGGCCAAACGGGTTGATCAGGAATTGCCGCTCGCCGCCGGTCGCGCTGTCGGGCAGGCGCACGGTAATGTGGTTGTAGATCAGCTCGGTCCAGCCGAGCAAAGCGAAGACCCGGTAACAGGCGGCCAGCTCCACCCGGGCGGCCTGTTCCTGCGGATGCCACAGGGTGGGCGCCACGCGGCCAGTGTCAGCCATAGGTTTTGTCGGCCGATGGCACTTTGGCTGCGACCGGCGCTGCAGCCAGAAACTCGTTGGCCAGTGCGGTCGAGCCACGCATCAGGATCGCGGTGTCCAGGCCCACGGCCACAAACAAGGTACCCAGCTCAAGGTAACGTCTGGCCAGTTTCGTGTCGGCGGTCAGGATGCCGGGTGCCTTGCCTGCCTTGAGGATGCGCGCGATCGCGTCTTCGATCGCCGCCTGCACTTCGGGGTGGCCCGGGTTGCCCACATGGCCCATGGACGCCGACAGGTCGGCCGGACCGATGAAGACGCCATCGACGCCGTCAATGGCGGCAATCGCATCCAGGTTGGACAGCGCCAGCCGGGTCTCGGCCTGCACCAGCAGGCAGACCTGGTCATTCGCCTCATGGGCGTAACGCGGATAGCGGCCCCAGCGCGAGGCGCGGGCACCGGCCATGCCGCGAATGCCGTGCGGCGGGTAGCGGCAGGCTTGCACCAGTGCCTGGGCCTGCTCCGGCGTGTCCACCATCGGCACCAGCAGATTGGGCACACCCAGATCCAGGTATTGCTTGATCAGTGCGGCGTCACCCACCGGCACGCGGCAGACCGGTTGGCTGCGATAGGCCGCAATCGTCTGCAAATGCACCAGCATGCTCTGCAGGTCGTTGGGCGTGTGTTCGCCGTCGAGCAGCAACCAGTCGAAGCCGGCGCCGGCGCAGATTTCGGTGCTCAGGGAATGGGGCAGGCTGAGCCACATGCCGATCTGCGCCTGTCCCTGGCGCAGGGCTTTCTTGAAGGTATTGACGGGAGTCTGCATGACGTTCCTTTTGTCGGAGGGAGTGGAGGGGACGGGTGGTGTGCGTCAGGTCGCCTGGAACAACGGGTGCAGATTGCTGTGCTTGGCATCAAACACTTCGTGTCCCTCGTCGATCTGAAAGGTCAGGCCAATATGGCGTTCCTTGAACACCGGTTGAAAGTGGGCCTTGGCGCACATCAGCAGGGCGTCACCGATCCGTTTATGGGTGGCGGCGCTGCGGCCATGGGCCATGCGCATGTGGAGATAGACGAAGGCATAGTCGGCCTTGCCGTCGGCCACCGCGTAATGCGCGGCCGGATAGGCC
>JBKJRR010000095.1:0-7951 GCA_046594635.1 Burkholderiaceae bacterium | reverse complement strand
GCCCCAGGCGCCGCCGATGCCCTCGACCACGCGGGCGTTGTTGCTCATGTTCTGCGCCTTGAACGGCGCCACGCGCAAACCCTGGCGCGCGTACCAGCGGCACAGCGCGGTGGTGAGCCAGCTTTTGCCAGCGCCGCTGCTGGTACCCAGCACCATCACGACACGGGCATGCGCGGGTGCGACGGTGCACCCGCTCAAAGGGGTTTCGCTCAAGGGGGTTGCGCTCATGGTGGCATCCCGGCTGGCAAACTTGCGGCCGCGCCACTGTGCGCCAGTGCCACCCACTGCCCCGCAACCGGCACGATGGCGATACGCTGGTCAAACACCTGCTCCAGTTTGCGGTGTGTGCGTGCATCGGCACACGCGCCATGGTGCACCACCCGGCCCTGCGCGACGATCAGCACAGTGTCGGCATGCAGTGCAAACGAGATTTCATGCAGTACGCTGACCACGGTACGGCCCTGCGCCAGCAAGCCGCGCACGACCTCCAGCCAGTCCGCCTGGTGCGGCGGGTCCAGGTTGGCCAGTGGTTCGTCCATCAGCAGGACGTCGGCCTGCACCGCCAGCGCGCGCGCAAGCAACACGCGTTGACGCTCACCGCCCGACAAGTGCCCCAGCTGGCGATCGCGCCAATCCCAGGACTGGGTCGCTCGAAGTGCCTCCTCGACGGCGAGGTGGTCGGCTGCACTTGGGGCGGCCAGCCAGGCCTGGTGTGGCAGTCTTCCGAGCATGGCGACATCCCACACACTCAGGTCGTCACCGCTGGTTTCGTTCTGGCCAAGCCAGGCCAGACGTTGCGCCCGCAAGCGCGCCGGCAGGTTGGCCAGGGGTTGTCCAAGCAAGTCAACCGTACCCTGGTGCGGTATCAACTGCGCCAGGGCCTTGAGCAGGGTCGACTTGCCGGCCCCGTTGGGCCCGACCACGCTGGTCCAGCGACCACGGGCCAGCGCCAGATCGATGCCATGCAATACCGCTATGCCACCCAGACTGGCATGGATGCCGCTGGCGCGGATTGCGATCGGTTCGACGTCGTTTTCTGTCATTGGACTACCCTGCATGCTGCGTGCTGCGCGCTGCGGGATTCACCCTGGGGAACGGCCCGGCGGTTCATATGCCGCGTCGCGGTTCGCCGCGCTGGTTCATCAACCACAACAAGTAACCACCTCCCAGCACCGCCGTCAATACGCCCACCGGCAGTTCCTGCGGAGCGATGAGCCAACGCGCCAGCGTGTCGGCTGCGAGCAGCAACACGCCACCCATCAGGCTGGCTGCGAGCAGGAACATGCGATGGGTGCCACGAATCAGAGACCGCACCAGATGGGGCGCAGCCAGACCGACAAAGGCGATCAAGCCGGTCTGCGCCACCGCAGCACCTGTGGCCAGTGCCAGTGCCGCCACAAGTGCTGCCCGCATGCGCGGCAGTGGCAAACCCAGGCTGGTGGCGGTGGCCTCACCGAGCGACAGGCCGTCGAGCACACGGCTCAGGGTCAGCGCCACCGCCGCACAGGCACACCAGGCCACAGCCATCAAGGCGCAGGCCGACCACCCGACAAAACCGGTGCTGCCCAGCATGAAGGACTGCATCGACAACATCACCTCGGGTTGCATCATCATCACCAACGAACCCAGCGCCCCCAACACCACGCCCACCACCACACCTGCGAGCAGCAGACGCAGGGTGTGTTGCACGCCGCGCGCGAGTGCCAGGGTCAGCAGGACCGCGCCGACCGCGCCGACAAAGGCCGCGCTGGTCAGGCCCAGGCGGGCCAGCCAATCGGTGGCATAGGGCGTGCTGCCCATCAGCACCAGCGCCACGCCGACACCAAACGAAGCACCGGATGCACTGCCCAGCAGATAGGGGTCGGCCAGTGGATTGCGAAACAGTCCCTGCGCGACGGCGCCAGCCAGGCCGAGCAGCGCGCCGGCCAACCAGGCACCGAGCGCCCGTGGCGCGCGGATGTCGCGGATGATCTGCAGACTCACCACATCGTCGCGCGCAGCCCACAGGTTTTCAAGGCCGGTGCTGCCGATGGCCATTCCCAGCAGCAGCAGCAAAACCGAACACGACACCAGGCACAGGATCACCACCTGCACCTGCCGGCGCCGGCGTCGCTGGACCAGGGCCATCGCGTTCACTGACGTGCTTTCGTGCTGCGCATTGCGGCATGCGCATTGGTGAGACCTGGCATTCTCATGGCAAATACCTGGCTAGACACTGGGCCATCGCACGCGCCGCCTCTCCCATGCGCGGGCCGGGGCGCACCATCACGTCCGACACACCGGGGGGAAAGACGCAGACTCGCCCCTGGGCGATGGCCTGCATACGGGCCCAGCCTGGTCGCTGCTGCATGCCCGCAAAGTTGGAGTCTCCCACCATGATCAGGTCGGGATCGGCACGCACGACGAACTCCGGGTTGATCTTCGGAAACGGCCCCATCTCGCCCGGCACGATGTTGGCAACACCCAGCCGGGCCAGCGTCTCGCCGATGAACGATTCGGTGCTGGCCGCATACGGACCACTGTTGACTTCGAAATAAATGCGTTTACCGCGCGCCGCAGCCGGCACCGTCCGCGCCGCCGCATCGACCTGCGCCTCGATGCCGGCCCACAGTTTCACCGCGTCCGGCACACCCAGCAGTTGCCCGAGCTGCAACATGACCCGCTGCGCATCTGCATGGCGCTTGGGCTCGAGCGCCACCACTTTCAGGCCGAGCGACTCGAGCCGCGCCGCCGCCGGCGACGACGTGGCCAGCAACACCAGATCGGGCCTGAGCGCAACGATGGCCTCGACGTTCGGATCCAGGCCACCGCCGACCTTCGGCAGGCGACGTACCGACGCCGGAAAATTCGAATACCGGTCAACACCCACCAGGCGCGCGCATTGGCCCAGCGCACACACCGTCTCGGACAATGACGGCAGCACGCTCACGATACGCTGTGGTGACTGCGCCAGTGCCACCCGCACGCCGCGGTCGTCGACGATCTCCAGAGCCTGCACCGGCGTGCAGCACGACAGCAATGCCAGCAGCAGCGACAGAAACCGCATCGCGGATCCACTATTCCAGTGGCCCATCAGTCCCCCCTGACCCGCAGTGGCAGTCCCGCCACCATGAAGGTGACCCGGTCGCAGGCCTGTGCCACGGCCTGGTTCAATTGCCCAAGCGCGTCGACGAATGCCCGCACCTGTGGCCCCATGGGGATGACGCCCAGACCAATCTCATTACCCACCAGCACCAGTGGCCCCGGCGCCGCGCCGATCGCCTGCTGCAGCGCCACCCGCTGCGCCACGGCATCGCCCTCGATGGTCACGCTCGGCCCAAGGCCAGCGCCGTCAACTTGCGGCCACAGCTTGTTGGTCAGCCACAAAGTAAGGCAATCGACGATGACCAGGGTACCGACGGCACTGTGGCGCTCAATGGCCTCGGGCAGCTCCAGCGGCACCTCGAAACATTGCAGCCCTGCAGTGTGGCGCGCTCGGTCCTGCTGGTGACGAAGAATACGCGCCGTCATTTCGGCATCGCGGGTCGTTGCCGTGGCCAGCAACACAGCGTGATGATCGTCGGAGGCCGCCATCCAGTGACGCGCCAGAGCTTCGGCCCGACGCGATTTGCCACTCTTTTGGCCACCCAGGATCAACTCGCTGTGCGCCAGGGAAAGCGGCTGCTCCGATTGCAGCATGTGGTCAGGCATCGCGCTGCGCCCAAGTCTGGACGATGGCATGCAACTGCGCTACGCCATCGGTCAAAGCAGCCGGACCCGGCTGCAGGATATCGGCCGACTTGATCTCGTACAGATGCCGGTTGCGCACCGCCGCCACATCAGCCCATCCGGCACGCGCCGCCACGTTCTCGGGCCGGAACTTCTTGCCACACCAGGAGCCGATGATGATGTCCGGATTGCGCCGCACGATCTCCAGGCCGTCGCCGATGATGCGATCCTTGCCCAGGCCGTTACAGGCCAACTCGGGGAAACAGTCATCTCCACCGGCGATGGTCACCAACTCGGACACCCAGCGGATCGCACTGATGTGGGGTGTGTCCCATTCCTCGAAAAAGATGCGTGGTCGCCGCGGCAGGTTTGTGGCCGCTTCGGCAATGCCGGCCAGACCGCTGCGCAGTGCGGCAATTTGCGCCAGCCCCTGCGCCGGCTCGCCAACGATGGCAGCCACCTGGTACAACATCGAAAAGATTTCCTCGACGCTGCGCTGATTGAATACCGTGACCTGAATGCCGTGGCGGATCAGCGCCGAGGCAATGTCGGCCTGAAGGTCCGAGAAGCCAAACACGCAGTCGGGTTCGAGCGCCAGGATCTTGTCGATCTTGGCACTCAGAAAAGCGCTTACGCGGGGCTTCTCCTGGCGCGCCTGGCGCGGGCGCACCGTATAGCCGGAGATACCCACGATGCGGTGCTGCTGACCGAGCAGGTACAGCCACTCGGTCGTCTCCTCCGTCAGGCAGACGATGCGCCGAGGCGCCAGGCCGGCAGCGAGCGAGGCATCGTGGTCCATCACTTTTCCTAGAACTTGAACGACATCGAGGCCGTGACGGTACGGCCCGCCTCGGGGTAGATGCTGGTCGTCACGCCTGCCGCCGTGCAACCGAAGGCCTGGGTGTAGTACTTGCGGTCGCCCAGGTTGGCGATGCCCAGCGCAAATTCGGCGTTGCGCCAGGTATAGGCATAACGCAGGTCGACGCTGGCATACGACGGGATCGTGCACAGGTTGGCAAAGTCCGGCGCCTGGCTGGACACCCACACCACACCCGCGCCCACGCTGTGGTTCGCGGCTGGCCGCCAATCGGCCCGCACCGCCAAAGTGCGCTTGGGCACCAGCATCACATCATTGCCGGCATAGGCGCCAGCAGTGAAGCGGGCCTGGCGCCAGGCTGCATTCACGTGCAGGTCCAGGGCGTCGCTGACGGCTTGCGTCAGCGACAACTCCAGACCCTGGCGACGCGTCGGATCAAAATTCACGTTGGCGCCGAAGGGTCCGAAAGGACCGTTACCCGACGGGTCATAGCCGATCTCGTTGCGCAGCGCACTGCGATACCAGCGCGCCTCGAGCGCTGTGGCCTGCGTCTTCCAGCGTGCGCCCAGTTCCCAGTCCCGCGAAGTCTGCGGCTGCAATGCCACGTTCGGATTGGTGAAGGAGAACTCGTCCACATTGCCCAGCCGGAAACTGCGTCCGACACGCCCGTAGGCTGTGACGCCCGAACCCAGCGGCTGGCTCACGCCCAGTTCCCAGGCATGCTCACGCTGATTCAACGCTGTCGCCGAACTGGCCTCGGCTTTGTCCAGGCCTTCGGAGCGCCATCCGGCGGAGAAACGGGTGCCCGTCGAGGCCAGCGTCACGTCGTCCTTGACATACCAGGCCGATGAATCGGCCTGGGCCCGGGTACCGGCAGGCGTGAAAGCAGAGGCCGTGATTGTGCGCTCCCATGCGCCCTTGTCGTAACCCACGATCAACGTATTGCCAAAGCCGGCGAATTTTTGTTCGTGGCGCGCACGCAGGCTGTAGTTGAAGGCATCAACGGTATACGCATACGGCGACCCGAAGGTCACGGTGTCATAGTCCTTGTTGCGCCGGTTGGCATCCGCGACCAATTGCCAGTCGCCCAGCAAGGCCTCGGCAAATATGCCGGAATCCGATTTCTGCACGGCGCCGTACTCGGTCAAGGAGTTTGCCTGGCGCGGGTCGCTGGCATACTGCGCCGCGGTCAAGGCACCGGGCAGGCCACTGTGCGTTGCATCACGCCCCGCGCGCACGCCGAACCGCAGCCAGTCATTGCTCCACTGACCGGTTACCCTGGTGGCATGGGACGAAGACGCGAAGTTGACGCGGTGACCATCGCTCTGGCGATCGTTCGCCGCCACGTCAACAGAAAAGCCGCCGGACGCCAGGGTCGCCGTGGCACGGGTCTCGCGCAGTGCGTAGCTGCCGGCGGCTGCATACACCTGGGCCTGGCTCTTGCGCTCGGCGCCAATCCCGGCCTTGGTGGTGATCACGATCACTCCGCCGGTCGCACCTTCCCCGTACAACACGGCACCGGTGCCGCGCAGGATCTCGATCGTCTGGATCGTCGCGACCGGAATCGACGCGAGGTTGACGCTGGACAGGTCTCCTTCGTTCAGTCGCAGCCCGTCGACAATCACCACCTGATTGCTGCCGGCGGTGGCGCCGAAACCGCGCAGATCCAGGCTGTAGTTGTTGCCACCCGATGTGTCCAGGCGACCGACCACACCGAGCAAACGCATGATCGCTTCATTGACGGTCGCAGCGCCCGAGCGGCTGATGTCGTCAGCCGTGATGACGCTTACGCCCAGCGGCAAGGCATCTGCGTTTTCAGCAAAACGGGTTGCAGTGACTGTGACTGGAGGCAGGATCGACTGGGCCATGCCGGCGCCGGCCATGGCCCAGGCCAGTGGCAACAAAGACAAACGAACGCCAACACCATGCGAGGCACGAAGAGAGGATGAAAACATATGAATGGAAAACCCGACTGAATAGGCCCGCACCGTCGTCCCCGACAGCACAGGCGTCATGGGTACCCGCACGCAGGCACCCCCCATGTTGGCCGGTATCCGGGCTGATGGCGCAATTTTCGTCACCTTCCCAGGCGCCTGACCAGGCGCCCAGTGGCATTGACGAAAACAGAGTCGCAAGACTCGTCCACTTACCGTTGCGGGGGCAGCGCAGGTTAGGTCTGCCGTTGTAGGCTTTCCCTCCTGCTTCCCGTTGAACTGCAGCATGCGAACCACACTGCGAGCACCAACCCGGTGATTTTAGGCGATCGCGCAGCGCCTGCCCTCTACAATGCCAAGCCTATGTCGAACCAGTCCAAAATCGATCAGATCGCCGAGCGCGTCGAACGTTTGCTGGTACGCCATGCAGAATTGCAGCGCACCAACGCGTTGCTGACGAGCCAGATCGAAACGCTGACCAATGAGCGCGATTCGCTCAAGTCGCGCCTGAGTGCAGCGCGCGCACGTGTGGATGCTCTGCTCGACCGCCTGCCCGAAGCTGGCGTCGGAAACACTTCCAAAGACGCCCCATGAAGCAGCTCGAAGTCCAGATCATGGGTCAAAACTATCTGCTGGGTTGCCCGGCCGGCGGTGAATCCCGTCTGCTGGAGGCGGTTGAACGGGTCGACACAGCGATGTGCAAGATCCGCGATGTCGGCAAGGTCCGCGCACGTGATCGCATCGCGGTGCTTGCGGCCCTGAATCTGGCATTCGACCTCGGTGATACCGGAGCGGCGCCCCAGGCCAGCAACGCGGTGGCCGCATCGAGCGCGAATGATGGAGGTGGCGATGCAGATGATGCACTCATGCTCGGTGCACTGCTCGACCGGCTCGACCGAGCCCTGGGCGAAGACGGCCAACTGATCTGATTTTCAGTGGGTGATATCGCCCCCAGGGATTCCACTGAGCAGACGCTGCAACTACAATGACCATGCCTGCAGTGCTCACCGGGCTTTATATTTCCTTGAACCAATGCTCTCGTAGCTCGGGCTTGGAACATCGCCTGGCTGGTGTGATCATCTCGCGTTAGATGAACCCGACGCCAACGCTGACCTTGCCCACCTGAACCCCGGTTCAGGATGCGGGTCCGGTGGTATCTGCAGACACCTCGTTTCCCGTGGATTTCTCCCCGACACTGATCGTTGAACTGGCCGCGCTGGGTCTTTGCACCGGCTTTCTGGCCGGATTGCTCGGGCTCGGTGGTGGCATGATGATGGTGCCATTCCTGACCTTCATCCTGAGCGCGCGCGCCTATCCGCAGGAGCATGTCATCAAGATGGCAATTGCCACGTCCCTGGCCACGATCTGCTTCACGTCGCTGGCATCGGTGCGTGCGCACCATCGACGCGGCGCGGTGCGCTGGGACATCGTGCGCACACTGGCACCCGGAATCCTGGTCGGGGCGTTCCTGGGCTCGCAGCTGGCTGCCGCC
>JBKJRR010000052.1:0-9690 GCA_046594635.1 Burkholderiaceae bacterium | reverse complement strand
CGGCACCACGACCGCAACGGTGCTTGCACAAGCCATCGTTCGCGAAGGCATGAAGTACGTTGCCGCCGGCATGAACCCAATGGACCTGAAGCGCGGTATCGACAAGGCTGTGACAGCCCTGGTTGAAGAACTGAAAAAAGCTTCAAAAGCCACCACCACTTCGAAAGAAATTGCCCAGGTCGGTTCGATCTCTGCAAACTCAGACGAAACCATCGGCAAGATCATTGCTGATGCGATGGACAAGGTTGGCAAAGAAGGCGTGATCACCGTTGAAGACGGCAAATCGCTGGACAGCGAACTCGAAGTCGTCGAAGGCATGCAATTCGACCGCGGTTACCTGTCGCCCTACTTCATCAACAATCCTGAAAAACAGGCTGCGATGCTGGACAACCCGTTTGTCCTGTTGTACGACAAGAAAATCAGCAACATCCGTGACCTGCTGCCTACGCTCGAGCAAGTGGCCAAGTCTGGCCGTCCGCTGCTGATCATCTCGGAAGACGTCGAAGGCGAAGCCCTGGCTACGCTGGTGGTCAACACCATTCGCGGCATTCTGAAGGTCGTCGCTGTCAAGGCGCCTGGTTTCGGCGATCGCCGTAAAGCCATGCTCGAAGACATCGCCATCCTGACCGGCGGCAAGGTCATCGCTGAAGAAGTCGGTCTGACGCTCGAGAAAGTCACGTTGGCCGATCTGGGTTCCGCCAAGCGCGTGGAAGTCAGCAAGGAAAACACCATCATCATCGACGGTGCGGGTGCCGCTGCCGACATCGAAGCCCGCGTCAAGCAGGTTCGTGTGCAGATCGAGGAAGCCACTTCCGACTACGACAAGGAAAAACTCCAGGAGCGTGTTGCAAAACTCGCCGGTGGTGTTGCTCTGATCAAGGTGGGCGCTGCCACCGAAGTCGAAATGAAAGAGAAGAAAGCCCGTGTCGAAGACGCACTGCACGCTACCCGCGCTGCTGTGGAAGAAGGCATTGTGGCTGGTGGTGGTGTCGCGCTGCTGCGCGCCAAGCAGTCCGCTGGCACCATCAAGGGTGACAACTCGGACCAGGACGCCGGCATCAAGCTGGTCCTGCGTGCGATCGAAGCACCGCTGCGCGAGATCGTGTACAACGCCGGTGGCGAAGCCTCCGTCGTCGTGAACGCGGTTCTGGCTGGCAAGGGCAACTACGGCTTCAACGCTGCCAACGACACCTATGGCGACATGATCGAAATGGGTATCCTGGACCCCACCAAGGTGACCCGCACTGCACTGCAGAACGCAGCGTCGGTCGCATCGTTGATGTTGACCACCGAAGCCATGATCGCTGAGGCCCCAAAAGACGAGTCCGCTGGCGGCGGCATGGGTGGTGGCATGGGCGGCGACATGGGTGGCATGGGCGGCATGGGCGGCATGGGCATGTAATGGCTCCTCACGCATCATCGGTTTCGCAAGAAGTCGGTGTGCGTGAGCCCTGCTCCCGTCGTGCGGCCTCGTGCCGGCCGACGTTCACGCAAATTTGAGAACCCCGCGAGCGCAAGCTTGGCGGGGTTTTCGCTTTCCGCTGCCCTGGATTGGTTGAGCTGACCGCGCTTCAGCGCGCTGTCATGACACAGTGATCTGGCGGGCACGCAAGGTGCGGCGCAAGACCGGTGCAAACCGCGCCGGTGTGCAGCGTGTCACCGTCACGCGAGGGGTATCGTGCCAACTGGCGCAACGTATGAGAGCCTGCGCCAGACACGCAGCGAAGTGTTCGTCGGGCACGAAGTCCGGCTCCAGATACAGGGCCTTGACTTCGAACACCCGGTCCGTGCGATGGGCCTTGGCATCCACACGTCCGACCAGGGCACCTTCATGCAGCAAAGGCAGCACAAAGTAGCCGTACCGGCGCTTGGGCTCCGGCGTGTAACACTCGATACGGTAGTCGAATCCGAACATGACTGCCGCACGTTCCCGGTCCCACACCAGGGGGTCAAATGGCGACAGCAGCGCTGTGTGTGTCGGTTGCAGGGCGCCGCGCAGCACACGCTGCAACAGGGGTCGATTTGCCGTGTGCACATAAGCCGGCGCATCCCATCCCTGCACCCGGACCCGCACCAGAACACCCTGGGCGACAAACCCGTCCAGGTCGGCATCCTGCAGGCGCGGCCGGGTACGGAAATAATCATGGATCCAGCGTGCCTGCGTAATGCCCAACGCCTGCACCGCCCGTGCGACAAAGTCGGCATGCACTTGCGCTGCGTCCGGCATTGCCATGTCCAGTACCTTTGGGCAGACCCGCTCTGTCAGATCGTAGACACGCTGAAAACGATCGCGCCGGGCAACCATCAGATCACCACGCGCAAACAGGGCCTCGAGCCAGCGCTTCTCGTCTTTCCATCCCCACCAGCCAGCGCTGCGCCCATCGGTGCGCTCAAAGTCGCACGAGCGCACCGGCCCCTTCTCCCGCACATGCTCCAGCAGGCGCGCCACATGCAGTTGCTGCTGTGCGTCGAGATCACGCCCCATTTCCAGACCCCAATGGCGCCGTGTCGTGCGGTTGTGACTGCGGTGCAGTGCCAATTGCGCCTGCGGCACAAAACAGGCTTCATGCGCCCAGGCTTCGAACAGCTGACCGCTGGCCAGCGCTTCGTCCAGCCATTTCGCCGGGTACGCACCCAGTCGCGAGAACAACACCAGGTAAGGGCTGCGCGCCACGACGTGGATCGTGTCGATCTGCAGCAACTGCATTCGCTCGATGCAACGACGCAGCGTCAGCCGGGTAGCGGTCTTCGCAGGGGGCTCCAGAAGACCCTGCGCTGCCAATTGCAAGGCCCTGGCCTGCGCCAAGGTCAGCTCGTGCACCGGCGCTGGCACCGGCGCTTTCAGTCCTGCGGCAAAAGGCGCTGCAGCAGCCCGGACGTCGAACCGTCCAGACCCGTCAGATCGCCACTGCCGAACCTGCCGGCAATGTTCATCGACAACACCTTGCCCAGTTCAACGCCCCATTGGTCAAAGCTGTTGATGCCCCACAAGGCACCGCTGACAAACACGCGGTGCTCCTGCAATGCGATCAAGGCACCCAGGCTGGCCGGGCTGAGTTCGTCAAGCAGCAGGAAACTGCTGGGCCGGTTGCCCGGGAAGTCGTGGTGCCCATCGCCGACCGACTTGCCGAGCATCAGCGCCTGCGCCTGCGCCAACACATTGGCCAGCAGCATCGGATGGTGTCCCGGCAGGTCATGGCGCGGTTTGCGCACCGCGACGAACTCCACTGGCACTACATCGCTGCCCTGGTGCAGCATCTGGAAATACGCATGTTGGCCGTTGGTGCCGGGTTCGCCCCACAATACCGGCGAAGTGGAAAACGGCAGGCCGTCGCCGTGCACGTCGACCCGCTTGCCATTGCTTTCCATTTCCAGCTGTTGCAGATATGCCGGCCAACGCTTGAGCGCACTGTGGTACGGCGCGATGCTGCGGCTGGTGAATTCATGGAAATTGCGGTACCACACGTCGAGCAGCGCGAGCCGCACCGGCAAGTTGCGCTCCAGTGGCGCCTGGCGGAAATGCTGGTCCATGGCATGGGCGCCAGCCAGAAAGGCGCGAAATCCTTCCGCGCCGATGGCGATCGCGATCGGCAAGCCAATGGCTGACCACAGCGAGTACCGTCCGCCCACCCAGTCGCGGAATCCGAATGTCGTGGTGATGCCAAACGTATTGGCGGCCGCCACGTTGCTGGTCAACGCACAGAAATGGCGGGCGATGTCGGTGCCGCCTGCAGACTCGAACCAGCGCCGCGCCGAAGCCGCGTTGGTCATGGTCTCGATGGTGGTGAAGGTCTTGGAGGCAATCAGGAACAAGGTGCGTGACGGATCCAGCCTCCGCAAGGTCGTGGCCAGTTCATGGCCGTCGATGTTGGAGACAAAATGCAGGCGCTTGCCCGCTGCCGCGTAACTGTCCAAGGCCAGCACCGCCATTTGCGGCCCCAGGTCGGAGCCGCCGATACCGATGTTGACGATATCGGTGATGGCAGCATCGGCACGTATGACCTCGGCGTAAGCCAGCATCGCATCGCGCGTGGCCAGAACCTCTGGCAGATCCGGGTCTTCTGTCACTGTGCCGGTGCCTTCCGGTGCAGGTGAACGCAACAGAAAATGCTTGACCGCGCGATGCTCGGTGCTGTTGATGGCCTTGCCCAGGAACATGGCGTCGCGGTACTGCTCAACGCCACATTCGCGCGCCAGCGCAAACAACTGCTGCTCGACCGCCGTATCCCAAAGGTTCTTCGACAGATCGGCGAACACGTGGGGCGCCTGCTGGCTGAAGGTCTCGAAACGGACCGGATCGGCGGCAAACGCCAGCCGCAGATCAAACGCCGATGCTGCGTCGTCAAACAAGGTGCGCAGCGCACCCCAGGCGGCAGTTCGGTCACAACGCACACGTTCCATCGTCGTTCTCTCCTTTTATAGGGTCACAGGGCGATCGTCTCATGAGGAAACGCCGGGCCGTTCCCAAGTTTCCTCGCATCCCCTCGGGGGGCATGGCGAAGCCAGGGCTGGGGGCGCTCTCACTCTCTCACGCCGCCTGCATCAGCTTTTCAAGCTTCACCGCATCAACACAAAAAGCGCGGATTCCTTCGGCCAGCTTCTCGGTGGCCATCGCATCGTCGTTGAGCGCCAGCCGAAATCCGGCTTCGTCAAACTGCGTTGCCGGCAGGTCGAGCGCTTGCGCCGCTGCAGGGTCGAGCCGGCGGGTCAGTGCCGCAGTGCTGCCTGCCAGTTCGGACAGCAGTTCCGGGCTGATGGTCAGCAAGTCGCAGCCGGCCAGGGCCTGGATCTGGCCCAGGTTGCGAAAGCTCGCGCCCATGATCTCGGTCTGGATACCGAACTTCTTGTAATGGTTGTAGATGTGTCGCACCGACACCACGCCCGGATCGTTGACACCCGCCTGTGCAGCCTCATCCCAGGCCGCACCGGCGGTCTTCTTGTGCCAGTCGTAGATACGACCGACAAACGGCGAAATCAGCTGCACCTTGGCCTGGCCGCAAGCGACCGCCTGGCAGAACGAGAACAGCAGGGTCAGATTGGTGTGAATGCCGCGTCGCTCGAGCGCAGCGGCCGCCTGGATGCCTTCCCAGGTCGATGCAATCTTGATCAGCACTCGGTCCGAGCTTATGCCCTGAGCCTTGTACATGGCGATGATGCGTTCGGCCCGGGCCACCGTTGCCGCGCCATCGAAACTCAGACGCGCGTCGACTTCGGTCGAGACCCGGCCGGGTATCAGCGACAGGATCTCGCAACCGAAGCGCACCAGCAGGTGGTCCATGATCTCGTCCATCGGACTGCCACGGTGCGCGGCGACAGTGGCCTGCAGCAGGTCCTGGTAGTCGGCCTTGCCGACCGCTTTGAGAATCAACGAGGGATTGGTGGTCGCGTCCTGCGGCTGGAACTGGGCCAATTGCCGGAAATCGCCGGTGTCCGCCACTACCGTGGTGAATTGTTTGAGGGCGTCGAGCTGATTCATGAAGTCTCCAATGATGGCGCTGGACTCAGGCCGGTTGCAAAACAAGTTTTGAATTATCAATGAAACAAAGTTACATTACCATTCTCCATTGTGATGTAACTTTTGAACATGTCCTTCGATCTAGTCTTGTTTGGCGGTACCGGCGATCTGGCCTGGCGCAAGTTGATGCCCGCCCTGTTTCAGGCTTTTCGCCACGGCAGCCTGCCCGATAACGGCCGCATCATCGGCATCGGACGCGATGACCTCAGTCACCAGCAATACCGCGACCTGATCCACGCCCGCTTCGAAAAGGTCGAACTCGACAAACGCCCCACCGAAGACGAATTCACCCGCTTCGCCGCGCTGCTGTTTTTCGTGCGCATGGACTTGTCCGGACCGCAGGACTATCCCCGGCTGGCTGAGTTGCTGCGCGAGCGCGAGGCCCACACCGTGGTGATGTATGTCGCCACAGCGCCGTCTCTGTTTACCACGGTCTGCGAGCAGATCGCGGCGGTCGGTCTGAACACGCCCAATACCCGCGTCGTGCTGGAAAAGCCGCTGGGCCACGATCTGGCGTCCAATCGCAAGATCAATGCAACCGTTTGTAGCATCTTCCATGAACGGCAGGTGTTCCGCATCGACCACTACCTGGGCAAGCCCGCGGTGCAGAACCTGTTCGCGCTGCGTTTCGGCAATGCCTTGTTCGAGCCGCTGTGGCGCCGCGAACACATCGCCAATATCCAGATCACGATTGCCGAAGAACTGGGTGTGGAAAAGCGCGGCGCGTTCTACGACACCACGGGCGCCTTGCGCGACATGGTGCAGAACCATGCGCTGCAGTTGCTGTGCGCGATTGGCATGGAGCCACCGATCAACTCCCATGCCGATGCGATCCGCGACGAAAAGCTCAAGGTGCTGCGATCACTCAAGCCCTGGACACCGGCCAGCCTGGCCACGGATGCGATCCGCGGCCAGTACGGTCCCGGCAAGATCGCTGGCAATGCCTTGCCAGGCTACCGCACCGAGGAAGGTGTCGATCCGCACAGCAATACGGAGACCTTTGTCGCGCTGCGTACGGAGATCTCCAACTGGCGCTGGGCCGGCGTGCCGTTCTACATCCGTACCGGCAAGCGCCTGGGCGGTCGCGACGCGCATATCGTCGTCAACTTCCGCCCCACACCGCACGCCATCTTCGACTCGCATATCGGCATGGCCAACCGCCTGGTGATCAACCTGCAGCCGCGCGACGGACTGGAGCTGCACCTGCTGGCCCAGGGCCGCGACAACCGCGGCAAGGCGCAGATGCTCGCTCCGGTACAACTCGACCTCGACTTCGACACCCGCTTCGGCGCCCAGCGCGTCGGCGCCTACGAGCGGCTGCTGCTCGACGTGATCGACGGCAGGCTCAACCTGTTTGTGCGCAGCGACGAACAGGAAGAAGCCTGGCGCTGGGTCGAACCCATCATGGACGCCTGGAACGCCGACAGCCAGGGCCCACGCTTGTACGCCAGCGGAACCTGGGGGCCCAGCGCGTCCAGCGCCATGATCGCGCGTGACGGGTTTTGCTGGAGTGAGGAATCGTGAGAAACCTGAGACTTTGTGTGACCGACCGCAGCCACACGCAGTGGGCAAGCTCTGTCCCAAAGAACCCGCCCCATGCTTGACCGCATCACCGCCTCCCTGCCCTCGCTGGCCCCTGCCGAGCAGCGGGTGGCCCGACTGGTGCTGGCCAATCCACGCGCATTTGCATCCTTGCCAGTAGCCGAACTGGCCGATCGCGCCCACGTCAGCAAACCCACCGTGGTGCGGTTCTGCCGCAGCGTGGGTTACGACGGTCTGACCGATTTCAAGCGCAAGCTGGTGGGCAGCGTCAGTGAAGGTGTGCCATTCATCCATCGCAGTGTCGACGTCGACGACAAAACCGGCGACATCATGGTCAAGGTGATCGACAACACGGTGGCGGCCTTTCTCAAGTACCGCAATGAAGCCAGCACCAGCGCGGTGGAAAAAGCGGCTCAGGCACTGGTACAGACCTACCGCAGCGGCCAAAGGATCGAGTTTTATGGTGTCGGCAACTCCGGCGTGGTGGCGCAGGACGCGCAGCACAAGTTCTTCCGGCTGGGCGTGCATACCATCGCATACAGCGACGGCCACATGCAGGTGATGAGCGCATCCATGCTCAAGCCCGGTGATTGCGTGGTGGTGATCTCGAACTCCGGACGCACCCGCGACCTGATGGATGCGTGCGACATTGCGCGGCGCAACGGCGCCACCACCATCGTCATCACCGCCACCGGATCACCCCTCGCCAGTGCCGGACACATCCATCTTTCAGCCGACCATCCGGAGGGTTTCGACAATTACAGCCCGATGGTCTCACGCCTGTTGCATCTGCTGATCATCGACATCCTGGCCACCTGCGTGGCATTGGGTATCGGTGGCGAAACCGTACAGCCTCGGTTGCGCGAAATGAAAAACAATCTGCGCAGCAAACGTTACACCTGAGCGCGGCGCCGGGACGCCCCCAAGCGCGCTCGCACCGCAGCCTGAAGGGCGAAGGTGTTCCTGAGCGCGGCGCCGGGCCGCCCCCAAGCGCGCTCGCACCGCAGCCTGAACAGCGATTCAAAGACGTTCCGATGAACGGCCCCGCACGTGAGCGCACACTGCTGTGTCAGGCATCCGCCTTCAGCGGCATCGCCTGCTCGACCAGACTGGCGTGCAAGGCGGCACCAAGCGGCAGGATCTCGTCATTGAAGTCATAGCGGCTGTTATGCAGTGAGCAGCTGCCCACACCGTTTTCTGCACCCTGGCCAACGCGCAGATAAGCCCCGGGGCGGACCTGCAACATGAACGAAAAATCCTCCGCACCCATGCTGGGTTCGGCGTCACGCATGACATGCTCCTGGCCCACCAGTGACACGGCCACCTGACCGGCAAAGTCCGCTTCCCGCGCCGTGTTGACGGTCGCAGGGTACAGGCGTTCGTAGTGCACGACGGCAGTGGCACCAAAACCCATGGCCACGGCACCACACAGTTCGGTAAGGCGCCGCTCGACCAGGTCCTGCACCAGCGGACTGAAGGTCCGCACGGTGCCCACCAGCGTAGCGCTGTCGGGAATCACGCTCATCCCGCCCATTTCACCGGCATGCATGGCACACACGCTGATCACCGCGCTGTCGATAGCGCGCACGTTGCGCGTAACGATGCTTTGCACCGCCGTGATGATGTGGGCCGCCACCAGCACCGGGTCCACCGCGGCATAGGCATGTGCGCCGTGACCACCCCGGCCGGTGATCTCGATCCGGATCCGGTCTGCAGCGGCCATCACCGGCCCGGCGTTGACACCAATGGTGCCAGGGAGCATCAACGGTGCGTTGTGCATCGCGTACACGGAATCGACCGGGAAACGCGCAAACAGCCCCTCCTCGATCATCACGCGTGCGCCAGCATAACCTTCTTCGCCAGGCTGAAAGATCAGTACGGCCGTGCCGTCAAACTGGCGCGTCTCGGCCAGATAGCGCGCCGCGCCAATCAGCATGGCAGTGTGACCATCATGGCCGCAGCCGTGCATCAAGCCGTGTGTTGCCGATTTCCATGCAAAGTCGTTGTGCTCGGTCAAAGGCAAGGCGTCCATGTCAGCGCGCAGACCGATCATGCGGCCGCTGCCCGTCTGTCGCCCACGCACGACACCCACCACGCCGGTCTTGCCAATGGCGGTATGAATTTCGTCCACACCACAGAGCTTGAGCGACTCCGCCACCCGCGCCGCGGTGTAACGTTCCTCGAAACCAAGTTCCGGGTGCGCATGCAGGTCACGCCGCAATGCGGTGAGTTCAGGGTGAAACCGGGTGATATGCGCGAAGGCGCGCCCACGCGCCCGCAAGCGCGGCTCTGGTGTTTTTGCCATGGTCATCCTCGTATCTCCTTGCCCGTGCCCGCTTGGGCCCGATTCACAGCTTACAGCGACAACGGATTTGCATCACCGCGATGACACGCCTACCATCACCGCGCCCGGCAGCATCTGTCTGTCAATCCGCCGTCGCACTCAGGGGTTTGTCTTCGGACATCAGCACATGGCGTACCGGCCCGTACCAGGCCTGGGCCCGAGATTGGGTGTTGTCGGTATCGGTCATGATGCCAATCGCCAGCAACGCGCCCGGTGCCTCACCAAATGCCCTGACGAAATCCGCGCGCACGTCGCGTTCATAGTCCAGCCACTGGCGCAGGCGACCCGG
>JBKJRR010000474.1:0-4201 GCA_046594635.1 Burkholderiaceae bacterium | reverse complement strand
GACCTGACGGTGATCGAGTCCGACGTGCTCAAGGTCGACTTTGCCGGACTGACGGATGCCGCGGCGGCTAAAGGCAAGGTCGACGACGCCAACGCAGCGCCAATGCTGCGCGTGGTGGGTAATTTACCCTACAACATCTCCACACCCATCCTCTTTCACCTGCTCGGTTTTGTTGCGCGCGTGCAGGACCAGCATTTCATGCTGCAAAAGGAGGTCGTCGATCGCATGGTTGCGACACCGGCCACGGCCGCATATGGTCGACTGAGCGTCATGCTGCAGTGGCGCTACGCAATGGAAAACATCCTGCACGTGCCGCCGGAGAGTTTCACGCCTCCACCCAGGGTGGACAGCGCCGTGGTGCGCATGGTGCCGCGCCTCGACGCACCCTTGGTGGTTCTGCCCCTGCTGAGCCAGCTGGTGCAGGTCGCATTCAGCCAGCGACGCAAGCTGATGCGCCACACACTCGGTCGATGGCTGACAGACCGGGGATTTTCCGGCCACTTTGACGTGCAGCGGCGCGCCGAAGAAGTGCCGGTAGCCGAATACATTGCATTGGCACAATCCTTGGCCGTGCCATGAGCAAAGCCCGTCACGGGGACGGGCTTTGCTGCTGTTGAATGCCGGTCGTTGCCGGCCGGAACGCGGAACCGGTCAGGCGCTGGCCAGCCAGTACTCCGCGTTGAATGGACTGCTCATGCGCAGTGCCAATGGGGACACATCCAACAACTTGTCTGTCGGCATTCTTTCGCCGGACTCGGTGGTCAGGTTGATGCCCGACAGCTGCTGGCTGTTCTGGGTATCACCGCTTGCCTCATTCGCCCGTTCTGCTTGGCTGGTGGATGCAGAACGGGCTACAGAAAAGAATAGAAGCACCTGAACGGTATCTTCCGGTCTCCCCAGTAGTCGGATGCATCGCGGAAGATGTCGAGCAACTGCTCACGTGCTTCCTTGTCGAACTTGGCATTGGCAGGAATATGCTCGAGCACCGCCACGAATCCGGGCTGTGGCCCCGACTTGTGGACTGGATCGGTTATGTTGTCGTACAAGGCATCGAAGTTCTTGCCGACATGGGCCGGCAGCGTGAATTGCTGCCCGATCATGTCGATGACGTCCTGCTTGGACTGCGCTTCTGCCAGGTTCGCGTACAGGAAGTGATGACCCAGGCCGCGCGCAGCGTTCTGAAGGTCCTGCACCCTGAAGGCACGAATCGACTGGACTATGTTGCTTCGCACGCCGCGCAATGGCACCTCAGTTTCCTGGCGAGTGGGTGGCATATCCATTCCCGTTTCATTTTCTAGATAAGACATATTCACTTCCAACAAAAATCTATCGCTTGATCACCCGAAAACTCGCATAGTGATCGGCTGTGTAGTAGCAGGTATCGGGCTTCGTCGCTTCGCCGCCGCACACGATGCGCCGGGTTCCACGATGGCTCAGACCTGGTGTCTTCACGGTGTACTCACGGTAATAACCCCGATGCCTGATCGGAAGCAGTCGCTCACGATTGCCAAAAACAGTCCCGTCCTTTTCATAAGGAAAGGGACCACCGCGTGCAATCAGTTCATAAGTCTGAGCGCCAGGGGCTGGAATCTCGGCAATCGAAATTGATGCGACCCTGTCAGGTGCATCCACTGGCGATCTGGCACCCACAAAACCCGAGAACACCGCAGCGGCAAATGTCAGGCCAGTAAGCGCTAACTTAATACCGCTGAAAGACGCCATGCATCTACGCTCCAGAACCAAGGGTTAACCCGCAAATCAATCGGGGGCTAGTGTCGCCTATTCAACTTGAAAACGCAAGTGCCTGCACAAAAAGTGGGCATCTTGTGCGCCGCAGCAACGCGCTGGAAAGTCAGCGCCTGCTTATGTGCAAAGTCTCACCGCTCCGCATTTGCGTCGGCAACCGTCAGCGCCGTCATATTGACGATGCGCCGCACCGTGGTGCTGGCCGTCAATATGTGCACCGGACTGGCGGCCCCGAGCAACACCGGGCCGATGGCAATGTTGCCGCCGGCCGCCGTCTTGAGCAGGTTGTAGGCGATATTGGCTGAGTCAATATTCGGTAAAACCAGCAGATTGGCGTTTCCGGTCAACGTACTGTTTGGCATCAGACGGGCGCGCGCCGCGCCGTCAAGCGCGATATCGCCGTGCATCTCGCCGTCAACTTCCAGCCATGGAGCCTGCTCGCGCAACAACTCCAGCGTATGGCGCATCTTGATGGCCGTGGGCTGGTTGCTGCTGCCAAAGTTGGAATGCGACAGCAGCGCCACCTTGGGCTTGAGGCCAAAACGTACCATCTCTTCCGCTGCCATGGCGGTGATCTCGCACAGTTCGGCCGGGGTGGGGTCATAGTTGACATGGGTATCCACCAGAAACACGAACCGGTCGGGCAACATCAGGCCGTTCATGCAGGCATAAACCGGCACGTCCTGCGGCGTACCGGGGCTACCGCCCTTGCGCTTTCCGATCACCTGGTCGATGTAGTGCAGATGCATGGTCGTGGTACCCCAGGTGCCACAGATCAGTCCGTCAACGTCACCTTTGTGCAATAGCATGGCGCCGATCAGCGTCAAACGGCGACGCATCTCGATCTTGGCCATCTGCTGGGTCGTACCCTTGCGCTCGGTCATGCGGTGGTAGGTCTGCCAGAAGTCGCGATAACGCGCGTCATGTTCGACATTGACGATGTCGTAGTCCAGTTCCTCGCGCAAGCGCAAGCCGAACTGTTCGATGCGCTGCGCAATGATCTTTGGTCGGCCGATCAAGGTCGGGCGCGCCAGCCCTTCATCCACCACGATCTGGCACGCGCGCAGCACGCGCTCTTCCTCACCCTCGCTGTAGGCGACCCGCTTGCGCATACCACTCTTGGCAGCTGCAAAGATTGGCCGCATCGTGTTACCCGATGCATAGACAAAACTCTGCAAACGGTCACGATAGGCCTGCATGTCCGCGATCGGACGCAGCGCAACGCCGCTGTCCACCGCCGCCTGCGCCACGGCAGGCGCGATCATCATCATCAAGCGCGGATCGAAGGGTTTGGGGATCAGGTACTCCGGCCCGAACGCCAGTTGCTGGCCGGCGTACGCAGCCGCCACGACCTCGCTTTGCTCGGCCTGCGCCAGTTCGGCGATTGCACGCACCGCTGCGATTTCCATCTCATCGGTGATGGTCGAGGCGCCCGCATCGAGTGCTCCCCTAAAGATGTACGGGAAACACAGGACGTTGTTGACCTGGTTCGGATAGTCGGTGCGTCCGGTGGCCATGATCGCGTCATCGCGCACCTGCTTGACATCTTCGGGCGTGATCTCGGGGTTCGGGTTGGCCAGCGCGAAGATCAGCGGCCGGGACGCCATCTTGCGCACCATGTCCTGCTTGAGCACGCCGCCGGCCGAAAGGCCCAGAAATACGTCCGCGCCCTCAATGATGTCCGCCAGGGTGCGCGCCTGCGTGGGCTGGGCAAACAAACGCTTGTCCTCGTCCATCAGTTCGGTGCGCCCTTCGTAGACAACGCCGGCGAGGTCAGTGACGTAGATGTTCTCGCGCGGCAAACCCAGCTTGAGCAAAAGGTTCAGACAGGCCAGCGCCGCTGCGCCGGCGCCGGAAGTGACCAGTTTGATGTTCCTGAGGTCCTTGCCCACCACCTTCACGCCATTGAGCAGCGCTGCACCCACCACAATGGCCGTGCCATGTTGGTCATCGTGAAACACCGGAATCTTCATCCGCTCGCGCAGCTTGCGCTCCACATAGAAGCAGTCCGGTGCCTTGATGTCTTCCAGATTGATGCCGCCAAAGGTGGGCTCGAGCGACGCGATGATATCGACCAGCTTGTCCAGATCGTGTTTTTCGTTGATCTCGATATCGAACACATCGATGCCGGCAAACTTCTTGAACAGCACCCCCTTGCCTTCCATGACCGGCTTGGCCGCCAACGGACCGATGTCGCCCAGGCCCAGCACGGCCGTGCCGTTGGTGATCACCGCAACCAGATTGCCGCGGCTGGTATACCGAAAGGCATTGTTCGGATCGGCGACGATTTCCTCACACGCCGCCGCGACGCCGGGCGAATATGCCAGTGCCAGATCACGCTGCGTCACCAGCTGCTTGGTCGCGGTAACCGAGATCTTGCCGGGTGTGGGGAACTCGTGGTACTCCAGGGCCGCCTTGCGCAACTCAGCGCGTTTTTCATCGGAACTGGGTATCG
>JBKJRR010000395.1:0-5297 GCA_046594635.1 Burkholderiaceae bacterium | reverse complement strand
TGGCACCTCGTTGTGGCGCGCGTGGGCCGACCTGATGCACCAATACCGTTTGTTGTTTCAGATCGGCAGGGCCAATCGGGATCGGGGATTCGAGCCCCTGACATGGTCTGAATTCCGTCGCTGGCATCGGCGCGAGAAGGCATTGATACCGCTGTATCCGGCCACCGACTGAGCAGTGATTGCGATGTCAACGCGCCTGCGCCTGTCAGCGTGGCCAAGCCAATGCAGGTTTTGTCAGATCCGGATGCCGAGACGGGCCAAGCGGCGCGATTGGGCTGGCGCCAGCAAATCGACCAGGGTCAGAAAATCGATGGTGCCGAACTCGCGGTCGATCGCCGGGGGGCCACACATCATGGCACCCAGGCTTAGATAGGCTGCCAGCAGTTTGGGTGTCTTCGGGGCGTTGGCAGCCGGCTGGTCCAACGCGCAGGCATAACCGGGCAAGGGCCGGGTACGCCACTGCAGGGGTGCCAGATGACTGGACAGGCGTTGCCAGCTGGCTGCGCCCACACCGGGGTCCTGCGATGTCAGCGAACTGCATCCGATCAGGTAACGGGCATTGTGTCGGGCCGCATATTGACCTATGCCGCGCCACAACAGGCCAAGTACGGCAAAGGAACGGTGCTGATGGTGGATACAGGCGCGCCCGAGTTCGAGCATCTGTACGCGCATCGCCTCGAAAGGCGCGAAGTCGAACTCGCGTGCGCTGTAGTAACCATGGTGATGGCCGGCGCTCGCACCGGTCTGAAGGCGGTAGGTGCCAACAATCTCGCCGCTGCGGCTGTCCTCGACCATCAGGTGGTCACAAACCGCGTCGAACTCGTCGATGTCCAGGCAACTGGCAAAGGATCGCGCCAGCCCTTCCTTCAACTCGACGTTGAACACCAGAAAACGCAGGGCCTGGGCGGCGCGCAGGTCGTCCGCCGACTCAGCCAGTCGCACACGGTACGACGGGCCATTGAGGCCGACACGTGTCAGCATGGATGGGCGCTCAGCGGCGTGGGTCATGGGGCCGGCAGTTGCAAACTGGCATCTTGCACATGAGTCGGAACTGGTCGCGATACCTTTCAATCGTCCATCATTTTTCCGATGTGCGCCAGCCCATCCGCGGCTGCTGCTGGCGGTGACCGCTCAGGGCAGGCGAAGCGGCGACATGGCGGCAGCCTGCACACCGTGTTCGCGCAATAGCTCTGGCAGTGGCTCGCCCAGAATGAGAGATGCGGCCAGTGCCGATGCGCCGGGCGCGCTTTGTATGCCGTAGCCGCCCTGGGCGGCGAGCCAGAACAGGCCCTCTTGCGCGCGATCCCAACCGATGACCAGTTCGCCATCGGGCACAAAGGAGCGCAAACCGGCCCAGGTACGAATCGGTCGTCGAATCTGCAGCACGGTGGCCTGCTCGATATGGTGGATGGCGGTGGCGATATCGAGTTCTTCGGGCGCCACGTCATGGGGCACGGTCGGATCCGCATTTGCCGGTGAACCCAGAAGCACGCCGGCGTCTGGCTTGAAGTACCAGGTCTCGTCCAGGTTGCTCACAACCGGCCAGTCGGCGATCACCATGTCCCCGGGCGGATGAAACGTGAAGGCGCTGCGGCGGTGTGGCACCAGTCCGATGGAGCGAGCGCCGAAGCACTGACCCAGTTGATCGGCCCACGCGCCGGCGGCATTCACGATAACGGCGGCCTGCACCTTCTGGCCATCGGCCAGGGTCAGTTTCCATTGACTGTTCTGGAACCGGGCGGTGCTGACCTCGGCGCGGGTTCGCAGTTCGCCGCCGGCGCGGCGCGACATGCGCAAAAATCCCTGGTGCAAGCTATTCACGTCGATGTCCATCGACAAAGGATCGAACAAGCTGCCATAGACCTGCTCCGGCCGCAGGCAGGGCATCATGGCCAGCGTCTGCGCGTGGTCGAGCGTTTGCAGCTGCGGGCAATTGGCCGCCAGTTCTGCATGCAACGCACGCAACGCGTCCTGCTGGCCGGTCTGGGCCAGGTACATGGCGCCGCGTGGTCCCAGCAACGGACCGTCGCTGAAGTCGGGGGGTGGATGCAGGAAAAACGCGCGGCTCGCGCGCGTCATTGCACGCACCGCAGGCGGCCCGTAACTCTCCATGAACATCGCCGCTGAACGCCCGGTCGAGTGGTAGCCAGGTTGCGACTCGCGCTCGAGCAGCAACACGCGCCGGTGCGGCGCGAGCCGCGCGGCGACAGAGGCGCCGGCAATACCGGCGCCGATCACGATGATGTCAAATGGGGCGGTGTTTGTCATGGCAGTAGGCTTCCCGAGGACTTGCTCGGGGATTTTCGCACCCGCACGTAGCCTCGATTAACATCGTGCTCCCCGAAGCCTGGTAACCATCCATGAATCCTTTTCCACGCATTCCCGGCCATCGTCTCCTGCATGCACCCGGGCCCAGCCATGTACCACTGGAAGTGATGCACGCGATGGGCCATCAGCCGATGGATATGGCGGATGAACGGCTCGATCCGGTGATTGCCTCTTGTGAGCAGGGGCTGCGCCGATTGCTGCACAGTGCGGCCGGTGATGTGTTCATCTATGCCTGTAACGGTCATGGAGCCTGGGAAGCCGTGATCGCCAACCTGGTCTCGCCGGGGCAGCGTGTTCTGGTGCCGGGCACCGGTCACTTCTCTGATTCATGGGCATTGCAATGCACGGTCATGGGGGTCGAGGCCTTGCGTACGCCGTGGACGGAAGGCTTGCCCATTGACCCCGATGCTGTTGAGCAGATGCTGCGTGAGGACACCGCCCATACCATCGTGGCCGTGTTCGCCGTACATACCGACACCGCCAGCGGGGTCAGCAGCGACCTGTCGGCCTTGCGTCGGGCCATCGACAACGCAGGTCATCCGGCCCTGTTCGTGGTGGATGTCGTGGCCTCGCTCGGTGCGGCGCCCTTTGCCATGGATGCGCTGGGTGTCAATGTGGTGCTCGGGGCTTCACAGAAAGGCCTGATGTGTCCGCCCGGACTGGGCTTTGCCGTGGCCGACGAACGTGCGTTCGCGGTCAGTGAAAGCGTAACGACCCCGCGCTACTACTGGGACTGGCGAGTGCGCAAGAGTCCGCTGGCCTACCGCAAGTTCTGCGGCACGCCGCCGCAGAACCTGTTATTCGGCCTGCAGGCTGCGCTGCAGCTGATCTTTGAAGAAGGTCTGGATCAGGTCATGCAACGACACAGTGTGTTGGCGGCGGCAGTGCATGCGGCAGTGCAACGCTGGAGTACGGGCGGCGCGGTCAATTTTTTCGCCACCGACGCGAAAGCCCGCTCCACCTCGGTGACAGCGATCCAGGTCGCGGCCGGTATCGACGTCGATGCCTTGCGCACCGTTGCGCGCGAGCGGTTCCAGGTTGCCATTGCCGGCGGGCTCGGTTCGCTGCAGGGCAGGGTGTTTCGCATTGGTCATCTGGGCGACGTGAACGCGCCGATGGTGCTCGGTTGTCTGGGTGGTGTGCAGGCTGCCATGCAGGTGCAGAACATCGCGTTCGGCCCGGGTGCACTGGATGCGGCAGCGAACTGTCTCGCATGCGCCTGAGGCGGAATCTGCGCGCCGTGGCGCTGTCCTAGAATCAAGGTGCTGGCGCGACCTGGCCGGTAGGGTGTTCTCGGTGCAGGACGAGTCCTTGCGGATCTGGAGCCAGCGATGCCGGTCCGGATGACAATGAACCCATGCCAGTGGTCCGTCTGCCTTGTGGCTGGCGGCGTGTCGCTGAGTGCTGCAAACCATATCAAGGACCCATGCCATGCCACAGCCGATTCCACCGATTTCCCGTTCCACTTCTGCACCAATGGTCGATGTGGGTTCTGTCGGGCCGCGTTACGCCTTTGTTCAGGCCAGTTGGCACCAGAGCATCGTGCACCAGGCACGCGATGGATTCCTGGCCGAGATGCAGCGCCTGGGGGTAGGACGCGACGCGATCGACGTACTGGATGTGCCCGGGGCCTTCGAATTGCCGTTGATGGCCAAACGCCTTGCACGCAGCGGTCGGTACGACGCCATCGTGGTTTGCGCATTGGTGGTCGATGGCGGTATCTACCGGCATGATTTTGTGGCCCAGGCCGTGCTTGACGGACTGATGACAGTCCAGCTCCAGACCGACGTGCCGGTGCTGTCGGTGGTGCTGACTCCGCACCAGTTTCAGCCGCACGAAGAGCATCAACAGTTCTTCGGCGCACATTTTGTTGTCAAGGGCGCGGAAGCGGCCGGCGCATGTGTGCGCACCGTGCAGGCCTTGCGGCGCGCCACCCATGTTGCGCCGATCGATCCGTCCGAAGGCTCGGGTGGCCCGGACACCATTCAATGAGCCATTGACCCGCCAACCACCGATCATGGGCACGGATTCGGTTCCATCGCGCGGCGTCGAGTCAGCCTACGCTTGGACACGCCTTGCGGTCTCGTTGTTGCTGATGACCATTGGGGGTGTCGGCATGTACGGCGCCGCGGTGGTTCTACCGGCGATACAGGCCGATTTCGGGGTAGCACGCGGTGATGCATCACTGCCTTATACGTTGACGCTGATCGGGTTCGGCATCGGGGGCATCCTCATGGGGCGACTGGCCGATCGTCATGGCGTGATGGTGGTCACGATGTTCGGGTCAGTGGCGTTGGGCCTGGGTTTTGTTGCAGCCGGATCGGCCACCAGCCTGTGGCAATTTGGGCTCGCCCATGGCCTGTTGATCGGACTGCTTGGCACGTCGGCCACGTTTGCGCCCCTGGTGGCAGATACCTTGCAATGGTTCGATCGCCGCCGTGGCATTGCGCTGGCGATCTGCATGAGCGGAAACTATCTCGCCGGTGTGGTCTGGGCGCCCGCGATGCAACTTTTCATCGATGCGGTGGGCTGGCGCACGACGTATGTCGGGCTGGGCGTGTTGTGTGTCGTGACCATGATGCCGCTGGCGCTTTTTCTTCGCGCCCGCACACCAGCGCCCGTCGTATCCACACCTGCAGTCGGAGCCGCCCCTGCGCCCATCCGTGCGGCGCGGTTCATCGGCCGCTCCGACCCGGCGCGGCCACTGGGCCTGCACCCGGCCTTGTTGCAGTCGTTGTTATGTGTCGCCGGCGTGGCCTGCTGTGTGGCGATGGCCATGCCGCAGGTGCATATCGTGGCCTATTGCACCGACCTGGGATTTGGTGCTGCACGGGGCGCCGAGATGTTGTCATTGATGATGGGGGCCGGCATCGTCAGTCGTCTGTTGTCGGGCTGGATCTCGGACCACATTGGTGGTCTGCATACGCTGCTGCTGGGTTCTGTGCTGCAAGGCATCGCGCTGCTGATGT
>JBKJRR010000318.1:0-12144 GCA_046594635.1 Burkholderiaceae bacterium | reverse complement strand
ATCATTGCCAGTGGCATCGCGGCGGCCGACGTCGAACGCGTGACGCATCTGATCAAGATCAACGAGTACAAACGCCGCCAGGCGCCGATCGGCATTCGGGTGACTCATCGCAGCTTCGGCAAGGACTGGCGCTACCCGATCACCAGCAAGTTCCGTCAGTAGTCGAACCAGGCCCGTCGGACCGCGCCGGAATGGCGCTATCCTAGGGTAGTTTGAAATCTGATGCCGGATCAATGTACAGGGGCCCGTGACAAGGCTGCAGATCCGGTTCGTACCAAGAAAGCCGTCGTGCCATGAAACAGATCACCGCCATCATCAAACCGTTCAAGCTGGAAGAAGTCCGCGAGGCTCTGGCCGAGTGCGGCGTCAATGGCCTGACGGTGACGGAGGTCAAGGGTTTTGGCCGGCAGAAAGGCCACACCGAGCTCTATCGTGGTGCCGAGTACGTGGTCGACTTCCTGCCCAAGGTGAAAATCGAGGTGGTTGTGCGAACCGAGGATGTCGAGGCCTGCGTTGACGCCGTGGTCAAAGCCGCGCGTACCGGAAAAATTGGCGACGGCAAGATTTTTGTCACAGCGGTCGAGCGCATCGTGCGCATCCGTACCGGCGAAGAGGATGAAACCGCGATTTGACGCGCTCGTCAAATCTGGCTTAGTCTGGCCTGTGAGCCCAGGCCGGCGGCCTGTACCAGGTCAGCCAGCAACGCCTGCGGCGTGCTCCCTACCTGCAGCATCGCCATCTGCGCGTCATTCATGAACTGCTCGGCGACACAATTGCGCAAAAAGACGAGCAGGCCGTCGTAAAAGCCGCCGGCGTTGAGCAAGCCGATTGGTTTGTCGTGGTAACCCAGTTGGCGCCAGGTCCAGGCTTCAAACAATTCTTCGAACGTGCCTATCCCTCCAGGAAGGGCCAGAAAGGCGTCAGAGCGCTCGGCCATCAGGCGTTTGCGTTCATGCATGGTATTTACGACATGCAGCTCTGTGCAGCCATGATGGGCCGCTTCCTGCTGCACCAGACTGTGCGGGATGATGCCCACGACCTGGCCGCCTGCTTCCAGCGTCGCGTCAGCGACCATGCCCATCAGTCCGTTGCGCCCACCGCCATACACCAGCCGCCCGCCATGTGCGCCGATCCAATGACCGGTCGCCCGTGCCAGTTCGCCGTGCGCCGAATCGACACCGGGACGCGAGCCGCAATACACACATACCGAGAATGTCGGTGGCCGGGTCTGTGCTGTGTCCACGGGGGTCATGCTGCAAACCTCTGCCAAAGGGCTCCGGCCCAGATGCCGGCACATAGCAGCAGGCTGAGCAATACCGCCGCACTGCCCATGTCCTTGGCTCGCTTGGACAATACATGCCATTGCAATCCGACCCGGTCGATCGATGCTTCAATGCCGGAATTGAGCAACTCGACGATCAGCACCAGCAGCACCGATCCGGCCAGTAGCGCGTCTTCCACCCACCCTCGGCCGAGCCACATTGCCAGTGGCAACAGGACCAGGGCCGCGACGGCCTCCTGACGGAAGGCCGCCTCGCTCCAGCCGGCTCGCAGCCCGGCAATGGAATACAGCGTCGCGTGCCACATCCGATGCAAACCTGTGCGGGTCTTTTGCGGGTTGGGATCGGCTTGCGGGTCGTCGGGCCGGGTGTTGGTTGCAGGCATGCTGGCATTGTCGCGCAGCAACAGGGGCTGTTGGCGGCAGGCAGGGCAAGTCTGCATGCCGGCGCCGATCAGCGACCGGGCACGCGCGGGCGGCTGACCAGCCGCGTGCCGGACAGCACGTCGTGCCAGAACTGCTGTTGCGGCTGAAATCGGCTCAACAGGGCCCAGACCAGGATCCAGCCGGTCACGATGACGAAAGTTTCCGCTCCAGTCAGGCCAAATGGCGCCACGGCAGCCAGAGGTGGCAGGAACCAGCTCCAGCTCAGCAGATAACGCAACAAGGCGCGGGCTTGCGTGACAGGCCTGCCTGCGACATCGACCAGGGCAATATCCCAGGTCTTCATCGCCAGTGTCTGGCCGCGCGCCCAGAACCAGGTGAAGTAGATGCCGAACACAACGAACAGGAACGCCTGTAGCGCGTGGCGGTTGTCCATGGCGTTGCGTGTCTGGCTCAAGGTGCCAAACAGATAGCCGGCGATGAACACGACGCCGAACAGCAGCATGCCCTCGTACAGCCAGCAGGCCATGCGGCGCATCAGCGGGGGCGTGACCAAGGGCGCTTGTGGCGCTTTTGTAGGTGGATGCGGGAGGGAGTTCGTGTTCTGCAAAAGTCGGTGGGGCTTCACGGTGTCGCCGCGCTGGCAGGGGGCTTGGCCCGCTGGGCTGCGCTGGAGTCGGGTGGGGCCTCGGAACGGGTGACCGGTACGGCCGCCAATTTACCTGGGGTGCTTCTGGTGACGGCAGGCGCCGCACCGGATGACGTGGTGTTGGCCTGTGCAGCGAATTGTTTCTTTTGCTCCGGGCTCAGGGCCTGGTAAGCCAGCCATTGGGCTTTTTTCTCTTCATGAGAGAGATCACGTGCCATTGCAAAATTAAGCCGGGCCCGATTGCGCTCGGTGGAGCTGAGCGAGGCCCATTCCTTCATGCGGCCATGCAGGGTCGCCTTGTCCTGTGGCGAAAGAGTCTGGAAGTTGGCAGAAAGGGCAATCCACTTGCGTTTGCGGTTGCCGCTGATTTCGCCCCAGACAGGTGCCAGGGGTGCAAGCGCCTCTCGTTGGCCCGGTGTGAGCGACTTCCAGGTCGGCGTTGCCTCCGATCGCGCGACTGTCACCTTGGCGGCTGGCACCGGCGCAGTGGTGGCGCCGATCGGGCTCTGGGCCAGGGCCATTGCACACGGCAACAGGATGGTCCAAGCCGCCAGTTGCGCGCGCCGCATCAGCCGGGTGGCCGGGACAGGCAGACGTGACAAGACCATGGGCATACGCGCTCTACTGTGATTGCGCGCGACTGGCCTTCAGGAACTGCGAGAAACCCGGGTCGGCATATGCCGCCAAAGGCAGATCATCGGTCAGCAAGGCAGCGTCCAGTTGGGCAATTTCCTTCGCGGTGCGCTCATTCTGGGCTGAATGAATCGCGACCAGGCCCAGCACCAATGTCAGAACGGTCAGAGCGGCGCCAATGCGGTTCCACCAACTGACGTGTTCCTCCAACGTGCCGAGGGTTGCGGCCGGGCCGCTGCCCCACAGTGGCAGCGCCACGTTGTGATCGGCGACGATCTTGCGTTTTGCCACCGCCTGGGTGCGGGCGAAACGCAGGCGTTCGGAGATATCGTGTGGCAGTTCGTCACACCCGTCCGAAAGCCGCGAGGCAAGCCTCAGCGCAAAGCGGTCCTGCAGGATTTCGGTCTGATATTGGCGTGAAATTGTCATATTGTGATTCCCTTAGCGCGCAACGCGCTGCTCAGTGCGAGGACTGCACGCGAGCAGTGTGTCTTGACGCTCCCTTCCGAACAGCCCATCGCCAGCGCTGTTTCCGTCACGTCCATCTCTTCCCAATAACGCATCACGAACGCTTCCCGTTGACGCAGCGGTAACTGTTGTATCTCCTTTTCGATCTCCCTGAACACCTGGGCCCTTTGGGTCGTGTCCTGTGCGCTCTCGGTCTGTGGCGTCTGGGCGTTGTCGGTCAGACTTTCCAGCAGGTCGAACTCGCCTCCTTCCTCTGAGGCCTCGAAATCGCTCATATTGGAGAACAGTGCGTTACGCGACTTGTTGCGGCGAAACCAGTCCAGTGTGCAGTTGGACAGGATGCGTTGAAACAGCATGGGCAGTTCCGAGGCCGGTTTGTCGCCGTAGTGTTCTGCCAGTTTCATCATGCTTTCCTGCACGATGTCCAGCGCCGACTCCTCATTGCGCACGTGGTAGATCGAGCGCTTGAACGCCCGTTTCTCGACGCTTTTCAGGAATTCGGACAGATCTTGTTCGGTTGCCAAGGGGTGTGAGCAGGTTGAGGCCCGCGATTATCTCATCGCCAATTCGCGCGATTTGGAGGCCCCGGCGCGGCAGCTGATTTGCAGTGCGATAATGCTTGCTGCAAATTAAACAGCAAACGGGTCATGGCCCGGCGCATTATTGACTGCGCCTATGGCTCTGGCCTCAAGTCCCGACGCGGCGTCACAAGCGTTTGCCAAGGGGCACCCAAGGTCTTTCGTCAGAGAAATTCACAAAGGTTCATCATGGAAATCTCCAAAGCAGAGCTCAGCTCGGCGGCTGCAGCGACCTCCGCTGGCCGTACCCATCCGACGTCCGCACCCGTTCAGGAATTGCGCGGCGCCGAAATCCTGATCAAGGCCTTGCAGGCCGAGAACGTCAAGTACATCTGGGGTTATCCGGGTGGGGCGGTGCTGCATATCTACGACGCGTTCTACAAGCAGGACACGATTCAGCATGTGCTGGTACGCCATGAGCAGGCGGCCGTACATGCGGCCGACGGTTATGCCCGTGCCACCGGTGATGTGGGTGTGGCGCTGGTGACGTCCGGGCCTGGTGTGACCAACGCCGTCACCGGTATTGCGACTGCCTACATGGACAGCATTCCGATGGTGATCATCACCGGCCAGGTGCCCACGGCGGCGATCGGCCTGGATGCGTTCCAGGAGTGCGACACGGTGGGCATTACCCGACCGATCGTCAAGCACAATTTCCTGATCAAGGACGTGCGCGAGGTCGCTGATGTGCTGAAAAAGGCGTTTCACATCGCGCGCACCGGCCGGCCAGGTCCCGTGGTGGTCGATTTCCCGAAAGATATCTCGTTCCAGATGACGCCGTACCACGGCTATCCCAAATCGGTGGAAATGCGCTCGTACAACCCGGTGCGCAAGGGCCATGGCGGTCAGATCCGCAAGGCCTTGCAGTTGCTGCTCACGGCCAAGCGACCCTACATCTACACCGGTGGCGGCGTGTTGCTGAGCAACGCGTCGGCCGAGTTGCGCACGCTGGTCGACATGCTGGGATATCCGGTCACCAACACCCTGATGGGCCTGGGCGCTTACCCGGCCAGCAACAAGAAGTTCCTGGGCATGCTGGGCATGCACGGAACCGTCGAGGCGAACAATGCGATGCAGAACTGCGACGTGCTGCTCGCTGTGGGTGCGCGATTTGATGACCGGGTGATCGGAAATCCAAAACACTTCGCGCAGAACGAACGCAAGATCATTCACATCGACATCGACCCATCGAGTATCTCGAAGCGGGTCAAGGTTGACATTCCCATCGTCGGTGATGTCAAGGACGTGCTGGGCGAAATGCTGGCCATGATCCGCGAGAGTCCGCTGCGCCCGGATCCCGATGCGCTGGGCGCCTGGTGGGACACCATCGAGCAATGGCGCAAGCGCGATTGCCTGAAGTTCGACATGGGCCAGGGTGATGTGATCAAGCCCCAGCACGTGGTCCAGACCTTGTGGGGCATGACCAAGGACACCGAGACCTACATCACCTCCGACGTCGGACAGCACCAGATGTGGGCGGCGCAGTACTACCGTTTCGATGAGCCACGTCGCTGGATCAACTCGGGCGGCCTGGGTACCATGGGCGTGGGAATCCCCTATGCGATGGGCATCAAGCTGGCCAAGCCCGATGCCGAGGTGTTCTGCATCACCGGCGAAGGCTCGGTACAGATGTGCATCCAGGAACTCTCGACCTGCCTGCAGTACAACACGCCGATCAAGATCGTGTCGCTGAACAATCGCTATCTGGGCATGGTGCGCCAGTGGCAGGAACTCGATTACGAAGGTCGCTACAGCCAGAGCTACATGGATGCGCTGCCCAACTTCGTCAAGTTGGCCGAGGCCTATGGTCACGTCGGCATGCTGATTGAAAAGCCGGGCGACGTGGAGGGGGCGCTGCGCGAGGCACGCAAACTAAAGGACCGCACCGTCTTCATGGATTTCCGTACCGACCCGACCGAGAACGTGTTTCCAATGGTCAAGGCCGGCATGGGCATTACGGAGATGCTGCTCGGATCAGAGGATTTGTAAGAATCGATCCTGCCAATGGCCGCTGTGGCGGCATCGCGCCACGCCGCGGCCTTCCAATCTGTTGATGCGTCTATTGCTTGCCAAGTCTGGTCGTTACCGCGACCAGGGGAGGGCGGCGAAAAGAGGAATCCATTCATGAAACATATCATTGCAGTCCTGCTCGAAAACACGCCCGGCGCCTTGTCGCGCGTGGTCGGACTATTTTCCGCACGCGGCTACAACATCGAGTCCCTGACGGTGGCGCCCACCGAAGATGCCAGCCTGTCGCGCATGACGATTCAAACCACGGGATCAGACGATGTGATCGAACAGATCACCAAACACCTGAACCGCCTGATCGAGGTGGTCAAGGTTGTGGACCTGACGGAGGGCGCATATACCGAGCGCGAACTGATGATGGTCAAGGTGCGCGCCGTGGGCAAGGAGCGCGAGGAAATGAAGCGCATGGCCGACATTTTTCGGGGGCGCATCATCGATGTCACCGAGAAGAGCTACACCATCGAGATCACGGGCGTGCAGTCGAAAAACGACGCCTTTCTGGAGGCGATCGAGCGCAGTGCGATTTTGGAGACGGTAAGGACCGGATCGAGCGGGATTGGCCGCGGCGAACGGATATTGCGAGTTTGATTTATCAGCTAAGGAGAAGAGAAATGAAAGTTTTTTACGACAAGGATTGTGATCTGAGCCTGATCAAGGGCAAGACCGTTGCCATCATTGGTTATGGCAGCCAGGGCCATGCCCACGCCCAGAACCTGAACGACAGCGGCGTCAAAGTGGTTGTCGGCCTGCGCAAGGGCGGCGCCTCATGGCCCAAAGTGGAAAAGGCTGGCCTGAAAGTCGCCGAAGTGGCCGAGGCCGTGAAAGCTGCCGACGTCGTCATGGTGCTATTGCCCGACGAGCAGATTGGCGCGGTCTACACCAACGATATCGAGCCGAACATCAAATCCGGTGCCTCGCTGGTTTTTGCCCATGGCTTCAACGTGCATTACGGTCTGGTCACGCCACGCGCTGACCTGGACGTGTGGATGGTTGCGCCCAAGGCCCCCGGCCATACCGTGCGCGGAACCTATACACAGGGTGGCGGCGTGCCCCACCTGATCGCGATTGCCCAGGACAAGTCGGGTCGTACACGCGAACTTGCCTTGAGCTATGCGATGGCCAACGGTGGCGGCAAGGCCGGCATCATCGAAACCAACTTCCGTGAAGAGACCGAGACCGATCTGTTCGGTGAGCAGGCTGTCCTGTGCGGCGGTACCGTCGAACTGATCAAGGCCGGTTTCGAGACCTTGGTCGAAGCCGGTTACGCGCCCGAAATGGCATACTTCGAATGCTTGCACGAACTCAAGCTGATCGTCGACATGATCTATGAAGGCGGTATCGCCAACATGAACTACTCGATCTCGAACAACGCCGAATACGGCGAATACGTGACCGGCCCGCGCATCATCACCGACGAAACCAAGAAGGTGATGAAGCAGGTTCTCAAGGACATCCAGAGTGGTGAATACGCCAAGAGCTTCATCCTTGAGAACAAGGCTGGCGCACCGACGCTATTGAGCCGCCGCCGCCTGAATGGCGAGCACCAGATTGAAGTCGTGGGCGAGAAACTGCGCGCCATGATGCCCTGGATCAAGAAGAACAAGCTGGTCGACCAGACCCGCAACTGATGAAGGCGCTGCCTGGCGTTTGAAACGAAGGCCACTGCGGTGGCCTTCGGCGTTTTTGGACCGACTGCGTCACGGCATGGGCCAGCAATGGCCTGACTTACACTTGTCGCAATGTCTTGTGCGCAAGTTCAGCGTGACCGAATGGTTCGTTGTTCCTGGCGCGATCGGTGCTTCTGCCGGTGGTGGATAACGCCGACGCGGTGGCAAGCCCGTGCGCCGGCCATACGGATTTGGAGATACGCGATATGCCAGAAGGCACAGATTTGGAGTTGGTCGAAGCGCAGGCCGCCGTCGTGACAAAGCGGCGCAAGGGTCTGTACATACTGCCCAACATGGTCACGCTGGCGGCATTGTTTGCCGGCTTCTATTCGATCGTGATGGCCATGAACGGCCGCTTCGACATGGCGGCTTATGGCGTGTTTTGCGCCATGGTGCTTGACAGCCTGGATGGCCGTGTTGCGCGCATGACCAACACGCAGAGTGCGTTCGGCGAGCAGATGGATTCCTTGTCCGATATGGTGTCGTTCGGCGCGGCGCCTGCACTGATCGCCTACGAGTGGGGCTTGCGCGGACTCGGCCGCTGGGGCTGGATTGCCGCATTCGTTTATTGCGCCTGCGCGGCGCTGCGGCTGGCGCGTTTCAACGTCAATACCGGTGTGGTTGACAAGCGGTTTTTCCAGGGCCTGCCGTCGCCTGCCGCGGCGGCGCTGGTCGCCGGTTTCATCCTGGTGATGACCGAACTGGGCATCAAAGGGCCGCAGGTCGCCTGGCCGATATTTGCCTTGGCGCTGTATTCCGGTCTGACCATGGTCACCAATGTGCCGTTCTACAGCTTCAAGGACCTGAGCATGAAGAAGAGCGTGCCGTTCCCGGTCATTGTGCTGGTGGCCCTGGCCATCGGTGCGGTGAGCATCGATCCAGCCAAGGCCTTGCTCGGTATTTTCGGTGCCTATGGCGTCAGTGGCTACGTGGTCTACGTCTGGCGCCGGTACAAAGGCGAGCAGACCAGCGTGATAAGTACGTCCACCGACGAGCCCGACGAACGCGGCCTGCACTGAGGGTCTTCATTGAGGTTTGGCGCACATCGACACCTGTGCTACATTCGGCCCATGACACGAATTGCACTAGCACTACTAGCGAAAACCCTGTACGGGCGAAGACGTTAGCGCGCGCTAATCGATCAAACGGCTCGTATGCACCAGCAACGAGCCGTTTTTTCATGTCTGAGGTTGCTGGTTTCGATCAATGAAGGAACCTCAAGATGTTGAAGCAACCCAGCAGCAAGTACCCGGCGTTTGCCCCGGTCGCGCTTGCCGATAGAACCTGGCCTGACAAGGTATTGACCCGTGCGCCGCTGTGGTGCAGCGTGGATCTGCGTGACGGCAATCAGGCGCTGATCGAGCCGATGGACATCGCGCGCAAAGTGCGACTTTTCCAGACCCTGGTGAAGATCGGTTTCAAAGAGATCGAGGTGGGTTTTCCGTCCGCATCTCAAGTGGAGTTCGATTTCGTGCGCAAGCTGATCGACGAGAACCTGGTACCTGACGACGTCACGATCCAGGTTCTGACCCAGGCGCGGGCGCATTTGATAGAGCGCACTTTCGAGTCTCTGGCTGGCGCCCGGCGCGCGATCGTACATGTCTACAACGCCACGTCGCCGGTGATGCGCAAGGTGGCCTTGGGCATGGATGAAGACCAAATCGTGCAACTCGCGGTTGAAAATGCGCAACTCATCCAGCGACTCGCCACGCACAAGCCCGACACCTTGTGGATCTTCCAGTATTCGCCCGAGCATTTTTCTGGCACCGAACTGGCGTTCGCCAAGCGGGTGGTGGACGCGGTAACCACGGTCTGGCAGCCAACTCCTGCGAACAAGTGCATCATCAACTTGCCTTCGACGGTGGAGTATTCGACCCCCAACATATTTGCCGACATGATGGAGTGGATGCACCGGCATCTGGCTCGGCGCGACAGTATCGTGTTGTCGGTGCATCCGCACAACGACCGGGGCACGGGAACGGCCGCCGGGGAACTGGCCTTGATGGCCGGTGCCGACCGCATCGAAGGCTGCCTGTTCGGCAACGGTGAACGCACCGGCAATGTGGACCTGGTCAACATTGCGCTCAATCTGTATACGCAAGGCGTGGATCCCGGACTCGACTTCTCCGACATCGACGAGATCCGGCGCACCGTCGAATACTGCAACCAGTTGCCGGTGCATCCGCGCCACCCTTATGTTGGCGATCTGGTCTACACCTCGTTTTCGGGTTCGCACCAGGATGCGATCAAGAAGGCGCTGGCACTGCGCAGAGAAGCGGTCTCGGATGCAACGCCCTGGAACATCCCCTATTTGCCGATCGATCCGCAGGATCTCGGTCGCAGTTATGAGGCGGTCATCCGTGTCAACAGCCAGTCCGGCAAAGGTGGCATCAGCTATCTGCTTGAAGCGCAATACGGGGTGGAGTTGCCCCGGCGACTGCAGATCGAATTCAGCCAGGTTGTGCAACAGGTCATGGACGCGGGTGGCAAGGAGCTTTCCGCGCAGGATATCTGGCAGGTGTTCACGCGTGAGTACGGGTTGGAACATTCGGGTGTAAAAAGCCACCACGTGGATGACCTGGTTGGCACTGTGCAGCAGGAGCGCATTTCACTGGATGCGTGGGTCGATCTGGGTGGCGAGGCTTTCGCTGTGCATGGCCGCGGCAACGGGCCGATCGAGGCCTTTGTGAATGGCATCAACCAGGCCACGGGCCATCAGGCCCGGGTGCTCGACTACCATGAGCATGCCCTGGGCTCAGGAGCCGACGCGCGCGCGATTGCCTACCTCGAATTGCGCATTGATGAGCAGCAGACTTTGTTCGGAGTGGGCGTTGATGCGAACATCGTTGCCGCCTCGCTCAAGGCGGTTGTCAGCGCGTTGGCACGTGCCAGAATCGAGCGGTTGAATCCCGCTATAACGCCGTCGGCATCGCGCCGCAGCGCTGCTGACCCGGCCGTCAGCGTTTGAGCCTGACGGCGAATCAAAATTCTCAATTGCAGGAGCATTCCATGACCGACAAACTCATCATTTTCGATACCACCTTGCGTGATGGCGAACAGTCACCCGGCGCGTCGATGACGCGTGACGAAAAGGTGCGCATTGCTCGCCAGCTCGAACGCTTGCGGGTGGACGTGATCGAGGCTGGCTTTGCCGCCAGTTCCAACGGCGACTTCGAAGCCATACAGGCCATTGCCACAGCGATCAAGGACTCGACGATTTGCTCACTGGCGCGTGCAAATGACCGGGACATCTCGCGCGCTGCGCAAGCGCTCAAGGGTGCCAATCGCGCGCGTATCCACACCTTCATCGCGACCTCGCACCTGCATATGGAGAAGAAGCTTCGCATGAGCCCCGATCAGGTGCTCGAGCAGGCCAAGCTGTCAGTGCGTTTTGCGCGCAACCTGGTCGAGGACGTGGAGTTCAGCCCGGAGGACGGCTACCGCAGTGATGTGGATTTCCTGTGCAGAGTGTTGGAGGCCACGATCAACGAGGGCGCGACCACGATCAACGTGCCCGACACCGTCGGATACGCGATCCCCGAGTTGTACGGCAATTTCATCAAGAACCTGCGCGAGCGCATCCCGAATAGCGACAAGGCGGTCTGGTCGGTGCATTGCCACAATGACCTGGGCATGGCAGTGGCCAACTCGCTGGCGGGTGTGAAAATCGGTGGTGCACGCCAGGTCGAATGCACGATCAACGGGCTGGGTGAGCGCGCCGGCAATTGCTCACTCGAAGAGGTTGTCATGGCGGTCAAGACACGCAAGGACTATTTCGGCCTGGACATGAACATCGACACCCAGCACATCCTGGCTGCAAGCCGCATGGTCAGTCAGACCACCGGCTTTGTGGTTCAGCCGAACAAGGCGGTGGTCGGGGCCAATGCCTTCGCGCACGCGTCCGGCATCCATCAGGACGGCGTGCTCAAGGCGCGCGATACCTACGAGATCATGCGCGCCGAAGACGTGGGTTGGACCGCCAACAAGATCGTGCTGGGCAAGCTCAGCGGCCGAAATGCGTTCAAGCAGCGGTTGGTGGAACTGGGCGTCGAGCTTGAAAGCGAAACCGATATCAACACCGCGTTTGCCCGTTTCAAGGAACTGGCGGATCGCAAGTCGGACATATTCGATGAGGACATCCTCGCCCTTGTCAGCGACGAAAGCGTAACCCACGATAACGAGCAGTACGGTTTTGTGTCGTTGTCACAACAAAGTGAGACAGGTGAGCGGCCGCATGCGTCGATTGTGTTCACGGTGGCCGGCAAGGAGTTCGCCGGTAAATCAGACGGCAATGGGCCGGTTGATGCTTCGCTCAAGGCGATCGAGTCGCACATGCACAGTGGCGCCGAAATGGTGTTGTATTCCGTCAACGCCATCAGCGGATCGACCGAAAGTCAGGGTGAAGTGACGGTGCGCCTGCAAAGCAGCGGGCGGGTTGTCAATGGCGTGGGTGCGGAC
>JBKJRR010000302.1:0-7728 GCA_046594635.1 Burkholderiaceae bacterium | reverse complement strand
TCCCCATACCGGGACGCAGATCCGGCAGGAGACAGACATGCGCATTCTGATCGCGGAAGACGACCACGTTCTGGCTGACGGCTTGTTGCGCGCACTGCGCGGTACCGGCGCTGCGGTCGACCATGTATCGAGCGGCACCGAGGCCGACGCGGCCCTCATGACCAACAAGGAGTTCGACCTGCTGATCCTGGACCTGGGCCTGCCCAAGTTGCATGGACTGGAGGTGCTGCGCAAGTTGCGCGCCCGCGGCTCGAACCTGCCGGTGCTGATCCTGACCGCTGCGGACAGCGTCGAAGAGCGTGTCAAGGGCCTGGACTTCGGCGCCGACGACTACATGGCCAAGCCATTCAGCCTGCAGGAGCTCGAGGCGCGCGTGCGCGCGCTGCTGCGTCGGCGCATGGGTGGCGCCAGCGACAACATTCGCCACGGGCCGCTGGTTTTTGACCAGGCCGGGCGTGTGGCCACGATCGACGGCCAGATGATCGACCTGTCGGCGCGCGAACTCGGCCTGCTTGAGGTGTTGCTGCAACGTGCCGGGCGCATGGTCAGCAAGGACCAGTTGGTCGAGCGCCTGTGCGAGTGGGGCGACGAGGTCAGCAACAACGCGATCGAGGTGTACGTGCACCGCCTGCGCAAGAAGATCGAAAAAGGCCCGATCCGCATCGCCACGGTACGCGGCCTGGGTTATTGCCTGAAACTGCTGCCCAACGAATCGGCGCAGGACAGCCCAAGAGCCTCGCCAGTCGCGTGAAACTGTTCCAGCGCGAACAGCGCTCGCTGTTCGGAGAAATCCTGGACTGGATGCTGACGCCACTGCTGTTGCTGTGGCCCATCAGTCTGGTCCTGACCTGGTTCGTGGCCCAGAGTGCCGCTGGCAAGCCATTCGACCAGGCGCTCGCATACAACGTTGGCGAACTGGCAGCGCTGGTCAAGGTACGCGATCAGCGACTCGAATTCATCCTGCCCCTGCCTGCCTACAAGTTGCTGCGCGCGGCCGAATCCGATGCCGTGTACTACCAGATCAAGGGCGCACAGGGGGAACTGCTCAGCGGCGAGCGCAACCTGCCGGGACCACCCGACGACGAAAGCCCGTTCTTCAGCGAGGTGCGCATCCGCGACGACCGTTATTTGGGCGATGACATCCGGGTGGCCTACAAATGGCTGGCCGTCGACCTGCCGCTCGCCAAGCCGGTGCTGGTGCAGGTGGCAGAACCGCTGGACAAACGCGCCATGTTGGCCACCGAGATCGTCAAGGGCGTGATGCTGCAGCAGTTCATCATCCTGCCGCTGGCGGTGCTGCTGGTGTGGCTGGGTCTGGCCTATGCGATCAAGCCGCTGAACCAACTCGAGGAACGCATTCGCGCGCGCAAACCCGATGACCTGAGCCCGCTGGACGATAGCTCGGTGCCGCAGGAGGTCGCGCCGCTGGTGTCGTCGGTCAATGACTTGCTGCAACGGCTCAAGCGCTCGATCGAGCACCAGAAGCGATTCCTGGCGGACGCTGCGCATCAGCTCAAGACACCGCTGGCGGGCTTGCGCATGCAGGCCGACCTGGCCCAGCGCGAGGGCATGAGCGCCGACGAGCTCAAACAAACGCTGCGTCAGATCGGTAACGCCAGCGTGCGCGCCACCCATACCGTGAACCAGTTGCTGGCGCTGGCACGCGCCGAGGGCAGCAACACGGCGATGTCGCGCGCACCGTGCGACCTGGCCACACTCACCATCGAGGCAGTGCACGACTGCCTGCCACGCGCGATCGAAAAGGCCATCGACCTGGGTTACGAAGGCGCAGAGCCCGGTGCCAAGGGCGTTGCCCTAGATGGCAACCCGACCCTGCTGTCAGAGATGATCCGCAATCTTCTGAACAACGCGATCCACTACACACCCTCCGACGCCGCGCATCCGGGCGTCGTCACGGCACGGGTTCTGGCAGACCCGTTCGGCAAGGTGCTGATGCTGCAGGTCGAGGACTCCGGGCCGGGCATCGCGCCGGCCGAACGCGAAATGATCTTCAAGCCGTTCTACCGGGTGCTGGGCAGCGGCGTTGACGGTTCCGGTCTGGGCCTGCCCATCGTGCTCGAGATCGCCCAGTTGCATCGCGCCAGCGTGTTTGTCGAAGATGCCGAGCCGCGCCATGATCCACCAGGCTCGCGTTTCGTCGTACGCTTTGACACCTCAGGCGAGGGGTCTGAGCCGGTGGCACAGGGGTAAGCCGGAGGTAAGTGCCAGGCCGTAAGGTGGTGTTACGGGCTGGCCAGGCGCACACTCGCGTATCGGTCAGGCACTGCGCCAACCGGACCCGAACCCTTACTTGTGCAAAGGAGACCCCAGCGCCATGCTCAGAACACGCGGTCTGCAACGCCTGCTGGCACTTTTTTTCGCTGGCATGATGGCGCTGAACTATCCCTTGCTGGCCCTGTGGGACCCGCAGGCCAGCGTTTTCGGCCTGCCACTGTTTCCCACCGCCCTGTTCCTGTTGTGGGCCGTACTGATCGCCAGCATGGCCTGGCTGCTCGAACACGCCGGCGACTAGCAGGTAAAACATGTTGTCCGCCCCGCTGGTCGTCGGTGCCTCGTTTGCCTACCTTCTACTGCTGTTCGCCGTGGCCAGTTTTGGCAACTGGCGCGGCGCCCAGGGCCGCTCGGTCATCGACAACGCATGGGTTTATGCCCTGTCGATGGCGGTGTATTGCACGGCGTGGACTTACTTTGGCAGCGTCGGGCGCGCGGCCAGCGCCGGCATCTGGTTCCTGCCCATTTACCTGGGTCCGACGCTGGCCATGGTGCTGGCCTGGCTGGTGGTGCGCAAGATGCTGCGGATTGCCAAGAGTTACCGCATCACCTCGATCGCCGATTTCATTGGCAGCCGCTATGGCAAGAGCCCGACACTGGCCGGCCTGGTCACGCTGATCACAGTCGTGGGCATCGTGCCTTACATCGCCTTGCAGCTCAAGGCGGTGTCGGTCGGTTATGCCGTGATGACCACACCACTGGGCCAGGCCATGCCGACTCAGGAGAACTGGTGGAACGACAACACCTTGTATTTCGCACTGGCACTGGCAGCGTTTACGGTGATGTTCGGTACGCGGCGACTGGACGCCTGCGAGCGCCACGAAGGCATGGTCGCAGCGATCGCGTTCGAGTCCATCGTCAAGTTGCTGGCCTTTCTCGCGGTCGGGCTGTTTGTCACCTACGGACTTTTTGACGGCATGGGCGACATCTTTGCGCGCGCGCGCGCCGTGCCCGAACTGGCGGCCTTGCTTGGCAATGCCAAACCGTTCGACTACGGGCAATGGTTCTCGCTCACGCTGCTGGCCATGTTGTCGGTGGTGCTGCTGCCACGCCAGTTCCAGATCATGGTGGTGGAGAACGTCAACGAGCGCCATCTGCGCCGCGCCGCCTGGGTTTTTCCAGCCTACCTGTTGCTGATCAACATCTTCGTGCTACCGGTGGCGCTCGGCGGCCTGCTGTTGTTCGGCACGGGCACGATGGACCCGGAAGCCTTCGTGTTGTCGCTGCCGCTGGCCAGCGGGCAACACGCGCTGGCGCTGCTCGCCTTCATCGGCGGCCTATCGGCGGCTACCGGCATGGTCATCGTGGAGTCAATCGCGGTATCGACCATGGTATGCAACGACCTGGTGATGCCGCTGCTGCTGCGCACCCGACGCTTCGGCGCACGCGCCAAGGGCGACCTCACGCGCGTATTGCTTGGCATCCGGCGCGCCGCCATCTTCGGGATCATGCTGCTGGGCTACAGCTATTTTCATTGGGCCGGCGAGGCCTATGCACTGGTGAGCATCGGCCTGATCAGCTTTGCCGCAGTGGCCCAGTTCGCACCGGCATTGTTCGGCGGCATGTACTGGCGCGGTGGCAACCGGGTGGGCGCCATGGCCGGTCTGCTGATCGGATTCGCCTTGTGGACCTACACCCTGATGCTGCCGTCGATCGCCAAGTCCGGCTGGTTGCCGACCAGTTTCCTCGAATACGGTCCCTGGGGTATCGGCTGGCTCAAGCCCGAACAGCTGCTCGGTTTGTCGGGTATGGACAACCTGACCCATGCGCTGTTCTGGAGTCTGGGCGCCAATCTGACGGCCTATGTAGTGTTGTCGTTGTGGCGCGGACCGACGCCAGCCGAGACCAGCCAGGCGCTGCTGTTCGTCGAGGCGTTTCAGCGCAATCGCAGCAGCGAACCGGTGTTCTGGCGCGGACGCGCGCGGGTGCAGGACCTGCAGACACTGAGTACCCGTTTCATCGGGCACGCCCGCGCGCAGCGCATGTTCGAAGAACAGGCAAGGCGTCTGGGCGTGGCACGGGTCGAGCAGATCGAGCCCGATGCCCAACTGGTGCGTCAGGTCGAGATCGCGCTGGCCGGTGCGATAGGCAGCGCCTCGGCACGGGTGATGGTGGCCTCGGTCGCCGACGAGGACGCCCTGGTTCTGGACGACGTGCTGCAGATCCTGGACGAGGCCACGCGCCTGCGTGCCCATTCGATCGAGCTGGAAGAAAAATCGGCGTCACTGGAGCGCGCTACCGCGGAACTGCGGGCCGCCAACGCCCAGCTGCAAAGCCTGGACCGGCTCAAGGACGACTTCATGTCCTCCGTCACCCACGAACTGCGCACTCCGTTGACGTCGATCCGCGCATTGGCCGAACTGATGGCCGACGAACCGGACATGCCGGTGCCGCAACGCCAGCAGTTTGTGCAGATCATCGTGACCGAAACCGAACGCCTGAGCCGCCTCGTGAACCAGGTGCTGGATATGGCCAAGATCGAATCGGGCCACGCGCAATGGCACAACACCGACGTCAATCTGGGGCAATTGCTGGAGCAGTCGGTACAAACCACGGAGGCGGGCTTCCAGGAACGGGGCGCCCGGGTGCACCTGTCGCTGCCGCCGCAGGCCGTGATACTGCGCGCCGACCCCGATCGCCTGACGCAGGTGGTGCTGAACCTGTTGTCCAACGCTGCCAAGTTCGTACCAGACACCGGGGGTCAGGTCGACATCACATTGCGCACCAGCGACACAGGGGTCCAGGTTGCGATCCAGGACAACGGTCCGGGGGTGCCCAAAGCCCAGCACGGCATGATCTTCGAGAAATTCCACCAAAACCAGGACGGCGGCTATCGAGCACAGGGCACCGGGCTGGGACTGCCGATCAGCCGGCAGATCGTCGAGCATTTCGGCGGTCGGATCTGGATCGACCCGACCTATGGCCGCGGCGCCCGCCTGGTATTTGAACTGCCCTGGAATACGATGGTTGCAGATGCCCATGACAGGGCCGGCGCAGCCACAGCGCACACTCCATCCTGATACGAACCGGTACCCACCATGGCGCACAAGATCCTGATCGTCGACGACGAACCCAATATCGTGATTTCGCTCGAATACCTGATGCAGCGCGAAGGCTTCGAAGTCAGCGTCGCACGCGACGGCCCGCAGGCGATCGAGGCCATCGAACGCGACCCACCCGACCTGGTGCTGCTGGACGTGATGATGCCGGGCAAGACCGGGTTCGAGGTTTGCCAGCATGTGCGCGCCGTCGACCGGCTGCGCAGCGTCGTCATCGTCATGCTGACTGCCAAAGGACGCGAGACCGACGTGGCCAAGGGCCTGGCACTGGGCGCCAACGCCTACGTGACCAAACCATTTTCCACCCGCGACCTGGTGACACAGGTGCGCACACTGCTGGACGAGCGGCAGTGAGCGCTGCGCCGGGCCGTTCCCAAGCAAGCTCGCACCGCAGCCCGCAGGGCGAGGTAAACCCGTGAGCCTGGGGCGGCGCATCATCGTCTGGCTCGCACCCGGCATGCTGCTGGGGCTGGGCGGACTGATGTTTGCACTGATGGCCTGGCTCGGCTTGACGGAGACGCAGCGTGCCACGGTCGTATCGGCGCAGACCCCTTTGCTGGCAGTGGCCTTGACGTCCTGGCTGATCGCCAGCGCGGCACTGGCCTTGTGGGCGCAAAGCCTGTTCCGTGACCATGTCCAGTCGCTGGCGCGCATCGAAGAGCAGACCCGGATCCTGGCCAGCGGGCAGACGCGCCAGGAAATCGAGAGCCAGGGCAGCTTCGAAGTGCGTGCGCTGGCGCGTGCCATCAACAGCCTGGCGGCCGAACGTGACCGACTGCAGGACGACGTCGGGCAACAGGTGAAGCTGGCCAGCCAGGAGATCGAGCGCGAACGCCGCCGACTCGCAGCCCTGATGGCCGAGCTGCAGCAAAGCGTGGTGGTGTGCAACCTCGACGGCCGCATCCTGCTGTACAACAACCGCGCGCGGCTGCAATACCAGGCCTTGTCCGACACCACGGCGCTGGCGGACGGCGCCGGTGTCATCGGGCTGGGGCGCTCGATCCATGCGGTGTTCGACGCATCCCTGGTGGGCCATGCACTGGACACGATTCGCCGGCGCGTCGAGCGCGGCGCAGCGAACGCCTCCGCGCAATTCGTTACCACCACGCGCAACGGCCAACTGCTGCGCGTGCAGGTCGCCGCGGTGCTGGACCAGCCGGACGAATCGTCGGCCGAGACCGATCAAGCTGCCGGCAGGCCGTCGCTGCTCAGCGGTTTCGTATTGCTGCTGGACAACCTGACGCGCGACTTCGAGCAACAGTCGCTGCGCGACCAGTTGTTGCATGCCATGACCGAAGGCAGCCGCAGCGCCTTGGCCAATCTGCAGACCGCGCTCGACATGCTTGATTTTCCGGACCTGGAACCCGAGATGCGCACCCGCTTCCTGGCCGTGGTGCGTGAGGAGGCCGCGGCATTGAGCGAAAAAGTGCAGACGCTGGCGCAACAGGCGTCAACAGGGCTGAAAACGCGCTGGCCGATGGAAGACATGCGCGGCGCTGACCTGATGTCCGCCATCAGCCGGCGCATGGGCAAATTGCCGGCCATGCAGGTGACACAGGGTCCGGTCGATGCGGCGCTGTGGTTGCGTGTGGACAGCTTCTCGCTGATGCAGGCACTAGTCTACCTGGCCTCGCGGCTGGCGCAGGAGTTCGACATAACCCAGGCCACGCTGCGCTTGGCGCGTTCGGGTCACCATGCCCATCTCGATCTGGTCTGGCACGGTACCGTGATGAGCACCGAGACCGTGATGGCCTGGGAGCTGGATTCCATCCGCGTCGGCGACGCATCCACGCCACTGACGGTGCGCGACGTGGTCGATCGTCACGGTGGTGCGTTCTGGTTCGAACGTGAAAGGTCCCGGCACGAAGCGCTGTTTCGCTTTTTGCTGCCTCTGGCCGGCGCGGATGCCGGCGAGGTCGAAGCGCAGAACGCGACCGCGCAGCAGGCCGGCGGGTCGGCAGCACCGATCACAAGCCGCCCGGCGTTCTATGACTTCGACCTGTTTCAGGCATCCGACATGGCGCGCGCCTTGCAGGACCGTCGCCTGGACGAGTTGACCTACACCGTCTTTGACACCGAGACCACGGGACTGGACCCATCCCACGGGGACGAGATCATCCAGATCGGCGCGACCCGCATCGTCAACGGCAAGTTGTTGCATCACGAGGGTTTCGAGCAACTGATCGACCCGCACCGTCCGGTGCCGAGCGCCTCCACGCGCATCCACGGCATCACCAGCGCCATGGTACGTGGCCAGCCTGGCATCGCGGATGTACTGCGCGCCTTTCATGCCTATGGCCACGACACGATTCTGGTCGCGCACAACGCAGCCTTCGATATGCGCTTCCTTCAGATCAAGGAAGCCGACAGCGGCGTG
>JBKJRR010000069.1:0-3618 GCA_046594635.1 Burkholderiaceae bacterium | reverse complement strand
GCCGGTCTTGCCGGCCACGTCGGCGCGGATACCGTAACGTGTGCGAATGGCGTTGCCAGTGCCGTAGTCGATCACGCCGCGCATCGCGTTGACCAGCGTCAGTGTGTCCTTGTAGGGCATGGCGCGATCGGGCAGGCGGCTGGGCGCGAATTGCTCGAGCAGCTTGCCGTTGCGATCTTCCACGCGTTGCACCAGCATCGGCGCAAGGTAGTTGCCGCCATTGGCGATGCTGGCATAGGCGGTCACCATTTCCTGCAGACTGACCGGGCTGGTGCCCAGTGCCAGTGACGGCACCAGTTCCAGCTTGCTCTGGCGCACGCCCAGCGACTGGGCGAGCCGTGCCACGCTCTTGGCGCCGACCTTGTCCATCAACTGCGCAGTGATGGTGTTCTTTGAAAACGCCAGCCCGTCGGCCAGGCTCATGGCTCTGCCGCTGGGATCCGACTCGTCGCGCGGCGACCAGACTTCGCTGCTGCCTTTGGTACGGATCTCCACGATCTGGTCGATCAAGGTGTCCTGCGGACTGAAACCCTGCATGAAGGCCGCGCCGTAGAGAAAGGGTTTGAAGGTCGAGCCGGGCTGGCGCCGCGCCTGGCTCACATGGTCGAACTGTTCGGTGCTGAAATCGCGACTACCCACCCATGCGCGTACCGCACCGTCGCGCGGGTCCAGCGCCAGAAAGCCGGCTTGCAGGGCGGGGCGCTCCTTGCCACGTGCAACCCGGCTGTCGGCCAGGCGCTGCAACTGTGCAAGCTGGCGCGCCACCGCCACGTTGGCGGCTTTCTGCATGCCGGCGTCGAGTGTGGTGACAACACGCAGGCCGTCGACATGGATGTTGTAGCCGTTGTCGTCAGCCCAGGCCACCAGCCATTTGCGCACCTGTTGCGCGACGTGGGCGGCTTGGCCGGGCGGCGTGACCTGGCGTTCGAAGTCCAGGCTCAGTGGTTGAAGCGACAATTTTTGCAACTGGGCCGGATCCAGTGTGCCGTCCTTGGCCATCTGCTGCAGCACCAGGTTACGGCGCTCGCGGGCGCGTTCGGGGTTCAGCACCGGGTTGTAGTAACTCGTGCCCTTGAGCATGCCGATCAGCGTGGCACTCTCCAGTATGTCCAGTTCGTGTGCCGACTTGTCGAAATAGGTGCGCGCGGCCATCTCGATGCCGAAGGCGTTGTACAGGAAGGGCACGGTGTTGAGATAGGTTTCCAGGATCTCGGTCTTGGTGTATACCGCCTCGATCTTCAACGCCGTGATGGCTTCCTTGACCTTGCGCGTGATGCTGGTCGCCCGGCCGATCTCGTCCGGATACAGATTGCGCGCGAGCTGCTGCGTGATTGTCGAGCCGCCCTGCAGGTCGCCCTGCAAGGTACTCAGCAAGGCGCCGACGGTACGTCGAAAGTCGATGCCGTGGTGCTGAAAAAAGCGATGGTCCTCGATTGCAATCAGCGCGTTGACGGCGTTCGACGCGATCTTGTCCAGCGGCACCCATTGACGGTTGAGCTGCTTGTATTCGGCCAGCTGGCTGCCGTCGCTGGCGAGCAATACGGTCGGCATGCCGATCTTGGCCTTGCGCAGATCACCGATGCCTGGCGTGAACGGAATCAGCACCAGTACAAACAGCAGAACCATTGCCGGCGGCGCCAGCACGACACGCCACGGATGGCGCCGCATGGCCGCAATGGCGCGGCGCGACCAATCGGTGGTTGTCGTCATGACTTTTTGCAGGGCAGGAACCATGCGCGCAGTGTACGCAGTGTGGTGTGGCTGGCGTGGCAATGTTGGCGCGGCGTGTTGCTGTTGCGTCAGGCGGTCGGTATATCCCTGGACGCGCCTGCGTCGCCCGGGCGCGGGAGAATGCTCCGATGTCTGAAATCGCGCCGCTCGTCGAGTTTGTCCAACGCCATCCCCGGCTGCTGGTGTTGACCGGCGCCGGCTGCAGCACCCAGGCCGGCATACCGGACTACCGCGATGCCGATGGTGCGTGGAAACGCAGCGCGCCGATGCGCTACCAGCTGTTTGTGGCCGACGACGTGGCGCGCCGGCGTTACTGGGCACGCAGCATGGTCGGCTGGCGCACCATGGCCCATGCGCGGCCGACCTCGGCGCACCACGCGCTGGTGCAGTTGGAATCCTGGGGGCATGTGCGCCTGCTGGTGACGCAAAATGTCGACGGCTTGCACAACCAGGCGGGCAGCCGCCGCGTGATTGACCTGCACGGCCGCATCGATACGGTGTGTTGCCTGGCCTGTGGCCGGCGCACGTGCCGACGTGTCTTGCAGGCCGACTTGCTGGGTCGCAACCCGTCCTGGGCCACGCTGGACGCCTTGAGCGCGCCCGATGGCGACGCTGATCTCGAAGGACTGGAGTTCGCGCAATTTGAGGTGCCAGCTTGCAGCACCTGTGGCGGCATGCTCAAACCCGACGTGGTGTTTTTTGGCGAGAACGTGCCGCGCGAGCGGGTTGCCGATGTGCGCAGTGCACTGGCCGAATCCGATGCGGTGCTGGTGGTTGGCTCGTCGCTGATGGTCTATTCGGGATTTCGCTTTGTCGAGGATGCGGTGGCCGCCGGCAAGCCGGTGGCGGCGGTGAACATGGGCCGGACCCGCGCAGATCCGCTGCTTGCGCTCAAGCTGGAAAATGAAGTGGGCAGCACGTTGCAGGCGCTGGCGAGCGCTTTGCGGCCCGCGGTCCGGTCCGCCTGATCGTCAGGGCTTCTTCGGCTCCTCCTTGGCCATGGCGTCTGTGGTGACGCGCTCGGTCACTGGGTCGTCTCGGCGACGGACTTCTTAAAGGTGGCTCGACCAGGGCATCCGAAACTGCCACTGCGGTGGCGCCAGCCGGCGTACAGTTGCGACGATGCAGGATCCGATTTCGATACCCCAGACATGGTATGTCGATGCGCATGGCGTCAGCGTCGCCTACCAGGTGTTCGGCGCCGGCGTGCAGGACCTGGTCATAGTGCCCGGCATCGTCTCCCATCTGGAAACTGCATGGGAGTGGCCGCAGCTTGTCCATATGCTGCGCCATCTGGCCAGTGCTTTTCGCGTCATCATGTTCGACAAACGGGGCCAGGGCATGTCCGACAGAATCGAAGGTGCGCCGACGCTGGAGCAGCGCATGGACGATGTGCGCGCCGTGATGGAGGCAGCCGGCTCCCGCAGGGCGGTGCTGCTGGCCATGTCCGAGGGCGGTGCGATGGCCGCGCTCTTTGCCGCCACCTACCCTCTACTGGTGGAACGCCTGGTGCTTTTTGCCACGATGGCGCGATTCACCTGGGCGCCGGACTATCCGATGAGCCCGACACTTGAGCAGCACCTCAAGGCAGTCGATGCAACCTGGGGAACCGCGAAAGCCGGGCTGGGATTTGCCCCAAGCCTGTCGGACGAACCCGATACGTACGAGTTCTTTGCGCGCATGGCGCGGCGCTCGGCATCACCGAGCGCCGTCAAACGGCTCATCATCGCCAATGACCAGATCGACGTGCGTGCGGTCCTGCCGCAGATCCGCCAGCCGACTCTGATCATCCAGCGCCGCGGTGACCGTGTCGTTCGGTGCGGCAACGGTCGCTATCTGGCAGATCACATTCCCGATGCAACCTATCTGGAGTTGCCCGGTGCGGAC
>JBKJRR010000030.1:0-4200 GCA_046594635.1 Burkholderiaceae bacterium | reverse complement strand
GGCCACACATTTGTCACACTTGATGCAGGTGCAGGCCTCGCGTTTGCTCAGCCGCACCGAGACCCAGCAACTGGTCGACCATGTCGCCAAACTGGCTCCCAAACTGATCGAGGAAGTGGTTCCGAAAATGGTGTCCATCGCCGTGTTCCAGAAAGTCCTGCAGTTGCTGCTCGACGAGTCAGTGCACATCCGCGACATCCGCACCATCGTCGAGTCACTGGCCGAGCACGCGGCCACCATCACCGATCCCGCAGAACTGGCCAAGAAGATTCGCGTCGCACTGTCGCCAGCCATCGTGCAGCAGATTTACGGCAATTCGCGCGAACTCCAAGTGATCGCGATCGACCCGCCACTCGAACGCCTGCTGGTGCAGGCCCTGGGTGGAACGGCCGGGCCAGCGCTCGACCCAGGCGTGGCGGACATGTTCAGCCGTCACGCCGCCGAAGTGGCACTCAAGCAGGAAGAAAGCGGCATACCCGCTTGCCTGCTGGTGCCGGACCCCATCCGCAGCGCGATCGCACGCCTGCTGCGCCGCGTCGCACCCCGCCTGCAAGTGCTGGCGCATAGCGAAATTCCCGACACCCACACGATTCGAATCGGACCCATTCTGCGAGGTGCAGCACCATGAACATCCAACGATTTACCGGCGCCACGTCGCGCGAGGCCCTGGCCAAGGCGCGCCACGCTTTCGGCGAGGGCACCCTGATCCTGTCCAACCGCCAGACCTCCCTTGGCGTCGAGGTGATGGCCACGGCCGAAGACAGCGTCTCCACGCTGGACGTACGTGCCAGCGCCCCGACCCCGCAGCGACCGCCATCGGTCGCCGCGGCACCAACGCGAGCCCCCGTACCGGAACCTGTGGCGATCGTTCGCGCTCTGCCGGAATCGCACCAGCAGGTGGCGCAGGACACGGCGCAGATGGCGATGAGCACCTTGTCGTTCCAGGACTACGTGCGCGAACGCATGTTGCGCCGGCGCCAAACCGAAACCCCGGTGGACGCACATGAACTGGGCCTGCGTCCGGTGCCGCCAGCGGCCGAACCGGCGCCCGTGCCGCGCGCGCGCGCCCGCAGCGTCGCCTCGACCGTACACAGGCCCTCGCCATTGTCGACGCCGTCCATGGGCGCAGCTCCCAGCGTGGGCGCACGCAGCATCGCTGATGAACTGCAATCCATGCGCGACCTGATCGAGGACCGCTTCAACACTTTTGCCTGGCTCGGCCAGACGCGCCAGAATCCGATCCAGTCCAACCTGATGCTCAAGCTGGTTCGCGCCGGATACTCCACGACGCTGGCCCGTGCCATCCTCGAGCGCATGCCCGAGGCGCTGGGTGCAGCGGAATCCATGCAGTGGATGATCGAGGCGATTCGCCGCAACATCCATACCGACGACGGTCAGCCGGCCCTGTACGAAGAAGGCGGCGTCTATGCACTGGTGGGTGCGACCGGTGTGGGCAAGACCACCACGGCGGCCAAGCTGGCGGGACTGTGCGCACAGACCCATGGGGCATCAAGCGTCGGACTGATCACGCTCGACACCCAACGCGTTGGCGCGCACGCGCAACTGCGCGAACACGCACGCGGCCTGGGCCTGGTGGCGCACCTGGCGCATGACCGCGCTGCGTTGCAGGACCTGCTGGGTCTGTTCTCTGCGAAGAAGATGGTACTGATCGACACCACAGGGCTGGCGCCACGCGACCCGCGTATGAACGATTCACTCGATGTGCTGGCGCTGCCCAGCGTGCGCCGATTGCTGGTGCTCAATGCCGGCGCGCAAGGCGACACGCTGGATGAGGTGGTGGGCGCCTTCAAGTTGGGCGAAGCCCAGCCGACGGTCTTGTCCAAAATCGACGAGGCGGTCAAGCTTGGCCCGGCCCTGGACGTGGCGATCCGCCACCAGTTGGTGTTGCGCGGTGTGGCCAACGGCCAGAAGGTGCCCCAGGACTGGGACAACGCCGACGCCGGCGAACTGGTGCGCCAGTCGATGCGCACGAGCACGCCGTCGGCATTTGATCCGCGCGCGGCCGACCTGGGTTTTCTGTTCATCGCACCTGAACCCATCCACAGCGGCGCGTCCTACGCCCGCGCCTGATGCACAGATCTGTCAGCTACTGCGGAACACTCGATTTCAGGAATCCGACTTGCGCTACCATGAGCCTACATCCAGTTTCCGGCCTGCTCCGGCAGCGCCGACCGGGGAGTTATTGATGTATACCGCCAAGGGCCAGCTTGACCGCAATGCCCTGATCCGACAGTACCAGCCACTGGTGCGAAAACTGGCGCATCACATGATGGCGAAGTTGCCCGCCAGCGTGCAGGTGGACGACCTGATCCAGGTCGGGCTGATCGGCCTTTCGGAGGCGCTGACACGTTACGAGGCCACCCAGGGTGTTCAGTTCGAGACCTTTGCAACCCAGCGCATTCGCGGCGCCATGCTTGACGAACTGCGCGAGAACGACTGGATGTCACGCGGCTCGCGCAAGAGCCAGAAAGACATCGAACAGGCACTGCGCCGGCTCGAACATCAATTGGGCCGCAGTCCGCTGGAATCCGAGATCGCACAGGAACTGGGCATGACCCTGACCGACTACCAGACTCTGCTGGGCAAGGTGCGTGGCACGCAGTTGGTGTACCTGGAAGACATGTCCCGGGGTTCGGACAACGATGACGGATTTCTCGACCACCACGACGTGGCCGACGATGCGGGCGACCCGATGGAGGCGCTGCGCGACCAGCGGCTGCGCGAATCACTGGTCGCCGCGATCAAGAACCTGCCCGAACGCGAGCAGCTTGTCATGAGCATGTACTACGAGCAGGACATGAACCTCAAGGAGATCGCCGCCGTGCTGGGTGTGACCGAATCCCGGGTCTGTCAGTTGCACAGCCAGTCGATTGCGCGATTGCGCGCCAAGATGCGGACGCACTGATAGCCAACCTCCGGCAAAGTGTGGGAGCCAGAGCAAAAATCGCTGCGCGATTTATTGCTCTGGCACACCAGGTGAACGGCCAACCTCCGACAAAGTGTGGGAGCCAGAGCAAAAATCGCTGCGCGATTTATTGGTCTGGCACACCAGGTCTCAGAAACTCCTGAACGCCGGAGTCTTGCCAGCACCACCACGCGCATAACGCGAAAGTGCGCCGGAATAGGTTTCGGCGCGGGTCTGCGGCACCAGTGACTGCAATGATTGCTGGACCACCGCGGATCGGCGCAGCAGAGCTTCGCGCTGCATGGAGAGATCGCGCGCCACATGCACCAGCCGAATACGCACCGGCTCGGCCATGGCGGAGAAGGCATCGACACCCCGCAAGACCAGCGCCAACGCATGCGCGCTGTCATGCAGATCCCGAGTGGCCGCATGCACCTGCTCAGGAATTCCTTGCACCAGCGCCTGACCGGTCGCAGCGACGCTGCGCTCTGCCTGGCTAAGCGCTTCCTGAATATCGGGATGCAGTGAGATGAGCGGCATGGCGGCTTTCCGTAGGGGACCTACCAGACGCTGCCGCCTGCGGTCATGAATTGGTACGCTGGAGCATTTCCCGCGCGTTGGCGAGCAATTTGTCGGCAATCGCACCGGGATTGACGGTATATGACTTGTCAGCAATGGCCTGCTTCATCGCGTTAACCTTTTCGACATCGACTTCAGCTTCTGTCGAACTCGCCCTGTCCAACCCACGCGCCAGAGCGGATACCGTTACCGAGGCGCTCGGCGCCTTGCGTTCACTCCGTGCTGCAATGGCCACTTCCGCGCCGGTTTTGGCAGCAGCTGGCTGGTTGTTGGACGTGACGTTGACGGATGGGTCGTTGGGTTGGTTGCCGATTTTCATGATGTTTCCCACGGCTGTGACAGACACAGCATCGTACGATAGCTATCGGCCGGGGACGGGAAAACTTGAGCCATACCTGCACACAATACACGGACTCACAGGTTGATTTGCACTGTGCGCATGTCCAGCACCAGGCCGGAGACCACGCGGCCATTGTCGACCCGGACCCGTGCCATTTCACCCACAACTCCTGCCGAAAGTGCCTGGCCGCCCGACGTCACGCTGAAACCAGGCCCCTTGGCGATGATGCGGACCATCGATCCGGCCTGGAAAACCTGTGACGGCTTGACCATTCCGTAGCGCAGCACCTGGCCGGTGCGCAGAGCGCGGGTGGCGGTCTGCCCGACCCACATCTCCGGATCGGCCAGCACGGACT
>JBKJRR010000505.1:0-5011 GCA_046594635.1 Burkholderiaceae bacterium | reverse complement strand
CCCGAGCCATTGACGTTGGCAAACTTGATGACGAAATCGTTGATGCCGCTGATGCGGTTGGAGGCGGGGGCGCTCATGGTTCAGGCGGCCTTTCGCGAATGACTCCGGCAGGCGGGGCCGGCGTGGGTCACATTGAGCAGGAATTTAGCCATATCCCAGGCGCCGGTCGGGCAGCGTTCAGCACACAGGCCGCAGTGCAGACAGACGTCCTCGTCCTTGACCATTACCCGGCCCGTCTTGAGTTCACTCGATACGTACAGGTCCTGCGCCAGGTTCAGCGCCGGTGCCTTGAGTCGCTGGCGCAGATCGTCCTCATCGCCATTGCCGGTGAAGGTGATGCAGTCCATCGGGCAGATATCGACGCAGGCGTCGCACTCGATGCAGGTGTCCTTGTTGAACACCGTCTGCACGTCGCAGTTCAGGCAGCGGCCGGCCTCCTTGAACGCGGTGGCGGCATCAAATCCCAATTCGACCTCCACCCGGATGCTGGCCAGCGCCTGCTCGGCCTTGGCCCAAGGTACCTTGAATCGGTGGGCCGGCGACACGTCGTTGTCGAAGCTCCACTCGTGTATGCCCATCTTCTGCGACACCAGGTTGGTGTGCGGTGGCGGGCGCTGGGTGACAGACTCGCCGTTCAGCAAGCGGTCGATGGAGACCGCCGCCTCATGGCCGTGGGCCACCGCCGTGATGATATTTTTCGGCCCGAAAGCCGAATCACCGCCAAAAAACACATGGGGCAGGCTGGACTGGAAACTGTCCTTGTCCAGCACCGGAAGGCCCCACTGGTCGAATTCGATGCCGCAGTCGGCCTCAATCCAGGGAAAGGCGTTTTCCTGACCCACCGCGATCAGAACCGCGTCGCATTCGATCAGCACGTCCGGGTCGCCGGTCGGAATCAAGCTGCGCTTGCCGTTGGCGTCGCGGATCGACTTGACCACCTCGAACGTCATGCCGGTCAGCTTGCCCTCGACATGTTCAAACGATTTGGGCACATGGCAGTTGATGATCGGGATTCCCTCGTGCTGCGCGTCCTCCTTCTCCCACGGCGAGGCCTTCATCTCGTCAAAACCGCTACGCACCACCACTTTCACATCGGCTCCGCCCAACCGGCGTGAGGAACGGCAGCAATCCATCGCCGTATTGCCACCGCCCAGCACGATGACGCGTCGGCCGATGCTGGTGATATGGCCGAACGACACCGAGGCCAGCCAGTCAATGCCAATGTGGATATGCTCGCGGATGTCCTGACGCCCGGGCAGGTCGAGGTCGCGTCCACGTGGCGCACCACAGCCGACAAAAACAGCATCAAAACCATCGGCCAGCAGGGCCGTCATTGACTCAATTTTCTGACCGCTTCGGAAATCGACGCCCATGTCCAGGATCGTGCCGGTTTCCTCGTCGATCACCGTGTCAGGCAGCCTGAAGCGCGGAATCTGGCTGCGGATGAAGCCACCAGCTTTTTGCTCGCCATCAAACACGGTCACTGCATATCCCAGTGGCAACAGGTCGCGTGCCACCGTCAGTGAGGCCGGACCGGCGCCGATGCATACGATGCGCTTGCCGTTCGGTGGCGCGATCTTGGGCAGGTGTGCTGCGATCTCACCCTTGTGATCCGCCGCAACCCGCTTCAGCCGACAGATCGCCACGGGTTCGGGCAGCGCGCCGCCATTGGCTTCGACCCGGCTGCGTCGGCAAGCGGGCTCGCAGGGTCGGTCACAGGTTCTGCCCAGGATGCCGGGAAACACGTTGGACGCCCAATTGACCATGTAGGCGTCCGTGTAACGCCCCTGGGCGATCAATCGGATGTATTCGGGGACAGGAGTGTGGGCCGGACAGGCCAGCTGGCAATCGACGACCTTGTGGAAATAGGCCGGATTGCCGGTGTCAGTAGGCTGCAAAAATGGTCTCCTTGCGGTGCGTACGCTCTCACCTGGGGCCGGTTGCATGGCAGCCCTGCAGTTGGCTTGCGGCATCCTATACGCCATGCCACTATCCTGCCAGAGTGGCTTGGTAACCGCCATGTAACCTTGCAGGCAATTGTGCGCCTGGCGGGCATGACTTGCAGGCAATTAGCCCGCTATTGGTATGACTTTTGGGTTGACTGTTGCGCCAAAGCAGCGAAAGCCTCGACGACCTCGATGGGCGCCTGCACCAGTTCGACCAGCACGCCTTCGCCGGCAACCGGAAACTCGTCACTGGCTTTGGGATGCAGGAAGCAGATGTCGAATCCGGCCGCACCCTTGCGGATGCCACCAGGGGCAAAGCGCACACCCTGGCCCTGCAGCCAGGCCACGGCAGCGGGCAGGTCGTCAATCCACAGGCCGACATGGTTGAGTGGCGTTGTGTGCACCGCCGGCTTCTTGGCGGGATCGATAGGTTGCATCAGGTCAACCTCGACCTTGAACGGACCCGCGCCCATCGTGCAGATGTCCTCGTCGACGTTTTCGCGCTCGCTGCTGAAGTGACCGGTGACCTCCAGCCCCAGCATGTCGACCCACAGCCGACGCAGTCGCTGTTTGTCGGGGCCGCCAATGGCAATCTGTTGGATGCCGAGAACCTTGAATGGGCGATGCATGTGTCTCCTGTCTTGTGATTGCGTGCCGGCGATCAATCGAATTCGACGATCGGCTGGTCGACAGTGAGGTTGTCACCCCTGGTCGCCAGCACCTTGCCGACCACACCGTCAGCGGCGGCGAATAAAACGTTTTCCATTTTCATCGCCTCAATCACCGCAACCCGCTCGCCGGCCTGCACACTCTGGCCGACCTGTACCGCAATGTCGACCAGCAAGCCTGGCATCGGCGACAGAACATATTTGCTCATGTCCGGCGGCGCCTTGAACGGCATCAGCTGATAGAGCTCGGCCATGCGGGGAGAGACCACCATGGTCTCGACACGGGTGCCGCCATGTTGCACCACCAGGGCCAGCGGATTGCGCGGCGTGCCGCGTTCGATCTGCGCGGTAAACGGCTTTCCATTGCACTCGCCACGGATGCAGATGTCGTTCAGGCGCGAATGGCTGGTGATCTCGTAACGTTGGCTGCCCAGCGTGATCGCAGCCGATCCGACCTGACCGATCACCTCATCCACATGGACCTGGGTCTGGTGGTTCGCACCAGCTGCGTCCAGCGTGATGACGCTGTAATCATGGCCGACCTTGACGCCATAACCCGGTAACTGACCCGACATCACGGCCGCACGCTCACGCGACTTGCGCCGAACAAAGGCGGCCAACGCGATCAGGAAGTCGGGGTCGGCGTGGGCCACGTCTTCGGCGCGAAAGCCGTGCGCGTAGTTCACCGCAATGAAGCCGGTGTTGAACTGACCCGACACAAAATCGGGATGGGCCAGCAACGCCGCCTGAAACGGAATATTGCTGCCAACGCCGCGGATCACAAAACTGTCGAGCGCTGCTCGCATCTTGGCGATGGCCTCCAGCCGGTCCCGTCCGTGCACAATCAGCTTGGCGATCATCGAGTCGTAGAACATCGGGATCTCGCCACCTTCCTGCACGCCGGTATCCACGCGCACACCGTGCCATTGGCTGGTATCGGCCGCGAACATCGTCTCGTCCGGCGGAGCAAAACGCACCAGGCGACCGGTGCTGGGCAGAAAGTTGCGAAACGGGTCCTCGGCGTTGATACGGCACTCAATGGCCCAGCCGTCGCGTTTGACGTCGGACTGCGCCAGCGGCAGCTTTTCACCTGCCGCAACGCGGATCATCAACTCGACCAGGTCCAGGCCGGTAATGCATTCGGTCACCGGGTGCTCAACCTGCAGCCGCGTGTTCATCTCAAGGAAATAGAAACTCTGGTCCTTGCCAACGACAAACTCCACCGTGCCCGCGCTCTCGTACTTGACAGCCTTGGCCAATGCCACCGCCTGCTCGCCCATGGCCTTGCGCGTGGCGTCGCTGATGAAGGGGCTGGGTGCCTCCTCGATCACTTTCTGGTGGCGCCGCTGGATCGAACATTCCCGCTCGTTCAGGTAAATCACATTGCCATGGGAGTCGCCCAGCAGCTGGATCTCGATATGGCGCGGCTCCTCCACGAACTTTTCGATGAAGACCCGGTCGTCGCCAAAGCTGTTACGTGCCTCGTTGCGGCAGCTCGTGAAGCCCTCAAAGGCTTCCTTGTCGTCATTCGCAACGCGCAAGCCCTTGCCGCCGCCGCCAGCGCTGGCCTTGATCATCACCGGGTAACCAATGGAGCGTGCGATCGCTACTGCCTTGTCGGCGTCGTCGATGGCGTCATTGACGCCCGGAATGCAGTTCACACCAGCCGCACTGGCCAGCCGCTTCGACTCGATCTTGTCGCCCATGGCCGAAATCGAATAGTGCTTGGGGCCGATGAAGGTGATGCCTTCTTCCTCGACCCGTTCTGCAAACGCGGCGTTTTCGCTGAGAAAACCATATCCCGGGTGTACCGCCTGCGCACCGGTCCGCTTGCAGGCCGCGATGATACGGTCCGCCAGCAGATAACTCTCACGGCTCGGCGCCGCGCCGATGTGTACTGCTTCGTCTGCCATTGCCACATGGCGGGCTTCGCGATCGGCGTCGGAATACACCGCCACCGTCTTGATACCCATCTTGCGCGCCGTCTTGATGACCCGGCAGGCGATTTCGCCACGGTTGGCGATCAAAATCTTGTCAAACATGAATCGTTCCTTGTGCTCGGGCGAAATCGCCTGCGTGCGCTGCGCGCACCATGCAATTTGACTTCGCCGCTGCGCCGCTTCGCGGCTGGTCGCCACGGTTGGCGATCAAAATCTTGTCAAACATCTTGTTGTCTCCTCAAAGCGGAATGTTGCCGTGCTTGCGCCACGGGTTCTCGACCTTCTTGTCCTTCAGCATCACCAGCGAGCGGCAGATACGCTTGCGGGTTTCGTGCGGCATGATCACATCGTCGATGAAGCCGCGCGCGCCGGCGACAAACGGGTTGGCGAAACGCGCCTTGTATTCGGCCTCCCTGGCCGCAAGCTTTTCTGCGTCGCCCTTGTCCTGGCGGAAGAT
>JBKJRR010000232.1:0-3086 GCA_046594635.1 Burkholderiaceae bacterium | reverse complement strand
CGTTAACGCACGTCAAAATCGGTTTTTCAGAGGGAAAAAGAAAAAGGCCGGACGGCTTTGAACCATTTCGGCCTTGTAGGTGGTGCCGGAGGCCGGAATCGAACCGGCACGGGTTTTACCCCGCGGGATTTTGAGTCCCGTGCGTCTACCAATTTCACCACTCCGGCATCGGAGACAGATCAAGGGCGAAATTATGGCACAGTGCGGTGCATGCAATACCCCACCATCGAAGACACCATCGGAAAAACGCCGATGGTTGCATTGCAGCGTATCGGCGCTGCGCAGAACCAGTCGCTCGGCAATGTCGTGCTGGCCAAACTCGAGGGTAACAACCCCGCGGGATCGGTCAAGGACCGGCCGGCCATGTCAATGATTCAGCGCGCGCAGGAGCGTGGCGATATCAAGCCCGGCGACACCTTGATCGAGGCCACATCGGGCAATACCGGCATCGCCTTGGCCATGGCTGCGGCGATCAAGGGCTACCACATGGTGTTGATCATGCCCGAGGATCTGTCGATCGAGCGCGTGCAGACCATGAAGGCCTACGGTGCGGAACTGATCCTGACGCCCAAAAGTGGCGGCATGGAATATGCCCGTGATCTGGCTGAGCAGATGGAGCGCAGCGGCAAGGGTCGGGTGCTTGACCAGTTCGCGAATCAGGACAATCCGCGTATCCATTACGAGACCACCGGCCCCGAAATATGGGCCGACACAAAGGGCCAGATCACGCATTTCGTCAGTGCCATGGGTACCACCGGCACCATCACCGGCGTCTCGCGTTTCCTCAAGGAAAATAACGCTGCGGTGAAGATCATCGGAGCCCAGCCCGCTGAGGGCTCGCGCATTCCGGGCATACGCAAGTGGCCGCAGGAATACATGCCCAAGATCTACGACCCGAGCACGGTCGACGAACTGGTGCTGGTGAGCCAATCCGATGCCGAGGAAATGTGCCGACGTTTGGCGCGCGAAGAGGGCATCTTTGCCGGCATCTCTGCCGCCGGTGCGTGCTGGGTGGCGCAGCAGATTGCCACGCGTGAAAAGGACGCCACCATCGTTTTTATCGTCTGCGATCGGGGCGACCGCTATCTGTCGACTGGCGTTTTCCCCGCCTGATGCCAATGGTGGAAGCATTCAAGTTCTGTCCGCAATGCGCCCATCCGCTTGCGTTGATCGGGCAACTGGAAGACGGTGGTCACAAGCAACGCCTGCGCTGCGCCACTTGCGGATTCACGCACTGGAACAACCCGGTTCCTGTGCTGGCTGCGGTGATCGAGTACCAGGGCAAGATTCTGCTGGCGCGTAACGCCGCCTGGACCGCCAAGGCCTATGCCTTGATCACCGGTTTCATGGAGGCTGGCGAGACGCCGCAGGACGGCATCACCCGTGAGATCGGGGAAGAGACCAGCCTGCAGGTCGACGCGCTGAACCTGATCGGTGTTTACGACTTCCAGCGCATGAACCAGATCATCATCGCCTACCATGCGTCGTGCAGTGGCACGGTACAACTGTCTCCCGAACTGGTCGACTACAGGCTGTTCCGGCATGAGGAGGTATTGTGCTGGCCAGCCGGTACGGGTTATGCGCTCGCCGACTGGCTGACCGGCCGTGGCTACCAGCCGCGCTTTGTCGAGTGGGGCAAGTCGACCTGAAGCTGCGGCGGGTTGGACCGGGGACAGGCGCCACGGCTTTTCCGTCGTCACCGCAACTGTCCATAGAATCGGGAACATTCCCAATTGGAGACGTCATGCAAGCAGATATCGAAGTCGACGCGCGCGGGCTCAACTGCCCTTTGCCCATCCTCAAGGCCAAGAAAGCACTGAGCGGGCTCGAAAGTGGCCAGACCGTGCGTGTCATATCGACCGACGCCGGATCAGTGCGCGACTTTCAGGCCTTTGCCAAGCAGACCGGCAATGAACTGGTCGAGCAACAGACAGCAGGCGCAGACTTCATCCACCTGATGCGCCGGCGCTGATGCCCGCGCTGCGCGACCAGCCGCGAGCCGCCTGAGAACGAATCAGCCCAGACGCGTGAGTTGCTCGCGCAATTTCGCCAAAGTAGCTTCGAAGTCGCTGACGCGCTGACGCTCCTGCGCAATTACTGCCGCTGGTGCCTTGGCGACAAACGCCTCGTTCGACAGCTTGCCATGGGCACGGGTGATTTCGCCTTCGATGCGCGTGGCTTCCTTGCCCAGTCGGGTCTTCTCGGCAGCCACATCGATTTCCATGTAAAGGCAGATACGGGCTGCCCCGATGACCGCTACCGGCGCCGCCTGGGCGGCTGCGGTCCAGTCGGTTTCGCTCTCGAACACGCGCACTTCGCTGAGCTTGGCAAGGGCCTGCAGCACCAGTGCTGACTGGCGTTGGAACGCTGCTTCGCCGGCATCGGTCGCCAGTACAAACAGAGGCAGTCGGGTCGCCGGTGATACACCCATCTCGCCGCGCAGGTTGCGGCAAACATCAATCAGGCCCTTGAGTCGTGCCACGTGCTCGATGGCCACTAGGTCGATCCGTTCAGGCTGACTCACCGGGTAGGCTGCAATGCTGACGGAGTCACCCGCGCGGCCGGCTACCGGCGCGACTTGTTGCCACAGGGCTTCGGTGATGAAGGGAATCACCGGGTGCGCCAGTCGCAGGATGGTCTCGAGCGTGCGGATCAGCGTGCGGCGCGTGGCGCGTTGCTGGGCCGGGCTGCCGGTGTTGATCTGGACCTTGGCGATCTCCAGGTACCAGTCGCAGAATTCGTCCCAGACAAACTGGTAGATGCTGTTGGCCACGTTGTCCAGCCTGTACTCTTCGAAGCCACGTGTCACGTCGGCCTCCACCTGTTGCAGCACCGAGACGATCCAGCGGTCGGCCGGGCTGAAGTCGAGATAATTTTCTGATCCGTCAGCCGGCGTACATTCGGCCGCCGTATGGTCTTTCAGGCCGCAGTTCTGGCCTTCGCAGTTCATCAGCACGAAGCGGGTCGCGTTCCAAAGTTTGTTGCAGAAGTTGCGGTAACCCTCGCAGCGCTTGGTGTCGAAGTTGATGTTGCGACCCAGCGTCGCCAATGCCGCAAAGGTGAAGCGCAGCGCATCGGCGCCAAAC
>JBKJRR010000225.1:0-2962 GCA_046594635.1 Burkholderiaceae bacterium | reverse complement strand
GCGCCGTTCCGACTCCATGGCAGCTTCGAGCGCCTTGATGCTCTTGGGTCGGCCGACGAACAGCGGTATGACCATGTGCGGGAACACGACCACGTCGCGCAGCGGCAGCAACGGCAGATCGATCGGCACAGCGGGTAGCAAGGTGGATCCAGACATGAGAGACCTCTTAGTGGTTACCAATTCAAGATGGTTGGCACAGCGGGAAATTCAACCCTTTGCCCATTATGAATGGCGTAAAGACAACCGATAGCCGCCAAGGCGGCATGAAAGCCGGCCAGATCACACGATAGGCGGCCGAAATCAGGCTTTCTTTGCGAGTTCGCGGTACACCAGCAGCGGTGGCTTGTTTTCCTCGATCGTCGATTCGTCGACAACGACCCTCTCGACATTGGCCGTCGTGGGCAAGTCGAACATCGTGTCGATCAGCGATTGCTCCAGGATGGAGCGCAGGCCGCGAGCACCGGTCTTACGCGCAAGCGCCTTGCGGGCGATTGATTTCAGAGCGGCGGGGCGAATTTCCAGATCAACGCCTTCCATCGAAAACAATTTTGCGTATTGCTTTACCAGCGCGTTCTTGGGCTCGAGCAGGATCTGTACCAGCGCCTCCTCGCTCAGTTCCGCCAACGTGGCAACCACCGGCATGCGGCCGACCAGTTCGGGAATCAGACCGAACTTGATCAAGTCCTCCGGCTCCACGTCCTTGAACACCTCGGTCAAGGCGCGCTGCTGCTTGCTCTTGACCGTGGCCCCGAAACCGATGCCCGATGACTCTGTACGATTGTCGATGACCTTCTCCAACCCGGAGAACGCACCGCCACAGATGAACAGGATGTTGGTGGTGTCGACCTGCACGAAATCCTGATTCGGATGCTTGCGTCCGCCCTGCGGCGGCACGCTGGCCATCGTGCCCTCGATCAGCTTGAGCAAGGCCTGCTGCACACCCTCGCCCGACACGTCACGGGTGATCGAAGGGTTGTCGGATTTGCGCGAGATCTTGTCGATCTCGTCGATATAGACGATGCCCCGCTGCGCGCGCTCGACGTCGTAGTTGCAACTCTGCAGCAGCTTGAGCACGATGTTTTCAACGTCTTCACCGACGTAGCCAGCTTCAGTCAGCGTGGTGGCGTCTGCCATCACGAACGGAACATCGAGCATGCGCGCGAGTGTCTGTGCCAGCAAGGTCTTGCCCGAACCCGTGGGACCGATCAGCAGGATGTTGCTCTTGGCCAGCTCGACATCGTCCTTTTTGGCCTTTTCCTTGTGCCGCAGACGCTTGTAGTGGTTGTAGACGGCAACCGCCAGCGTGCGCTTGGCCGGTTCCTGCCCGATCACGTAGTGGTCGAGATTGGCCTTGATCTCTGCCGGTGTCGGCAAATCACCCTTGGCATCCTTGGCTGCCGCGCCTGCCGGCAGCTCGTCGCGGATGATCTCGTTGCACAGCTCGATGCACTCGTCGCAGACAAACACCGATGGACCTGCGATCAGCTTCTTCACCTCGTGCTGGCTCTTGCCGCAAAAGGAGCAATAAAGCGTTTTTTCGCTGGACGTGCCTTTTTTCTCGGCCATGAAATCAATACCTTATGGGGTGGTGTCGCCATGATACCGAATTACCGGCGGCGAACGGCTGCCGCCGGGCCAAAACCCGGACAGTGCCTGATGCGGGCACCAGGCCCTCAGGAGCGCTTGCTGATGACCTGGTCAACGACGCCATACTCCTTGGCTTCGTCCGCCGACATGTAGTAGTCGCGCTCGGTGTCGCGCGCGATACGCTCCAGCGGCTGACCTGTGCGCTCCGCCAGAATCTTGTTGAGTTGCTCGCGCGTCTTGAGGATCTCGCGCGCCTGGATCTCGATCTCTGTGGCCTGGCCCTGGCTTCCGCCGGAGGGCTGGTGGATCATGATCTTGGAGTTGGGCAACGAGAACCTTTTGCCGTTGGCCCCGGCTGCCAGCAGAAACGCACCCATGCTGGCAGCAAAACCCGTGCACAAAGTGGACACATCCGGCTTGATGAAATTCATCGTATCGAAAATGGCCATGCCGGCGGACACGGAGCCTCCAGGCGAGTTGATGTAAAACGAGATGTCCTTGTCGGGATTCTCGCTCTCCAGGAACAGCAGCTGCGCCACCACCAGGTTGGCCGTCTGATCGTTCACCGGCCCGACCAGAAAGATCACGCGTTCCTTGAGCAGGCGTGAGTAGATATCGTACGAACGCTCGCCGCGCCCGGACTGCTCGATCACCATCGGAACCATGCCCAGACCCTGGGGTTGCTGATTGTTGTCAATAAAGTTCATGTCGTCTCCAAATCGGACTGCCGCAACCCGGTGGGTTGCAGGTTCGAAGATGGGGTCAAGTACCGCATCTGCAAGCCTGCGTCAGGATATGCCGTGATCAGTTTCAGCTCTGACCCATCAGGTCGTCGAATTCAATCGACTTCTCGGTCAGCTTGGCGCCGGCCAGAATGTATTCGGTCACGTTGTTTTCGATGACGATGGCTTCGACTTCGCCCATGCGCTTGTTGTCACCGTAATACCAGCGCACTACCTCGGACGGTTTCTCGTAGCTCGCTGCCAGTTCGTCGATATGTGCCTTGATCTGCTCCGGACGTGCCTTCAGGTCATTGGAGCGCACCAGTTCGGCCACGACCAGACCCAGGCGCACGCGGCGCTCGGCTTGCGGACGGAAGATTTCTTCGGGAATCGGCGCCTTGTCAGCATCCTTGACACCACGCTGCTTGAGATCGGCACGGGCGTTCTCGATCAGGCGCAGCACTTCAGACTGCACGCTGGAATTGGGCAGATCGAGTTCGGCAACCGCAGCCAACGCATCGAGTGCGGCCTGCTTGTTTCGCGACAGCAGGCGGAATTTCACTTCGCGCTCGAGGTTCTTGCGGATGTCGGCACGCAGGCCGTCCACGGTCGCGTCCTCGATGCCCAGCGATTTGGCCAAGGCCTCGTTGACT
>JBKJRR010000202.1:0-8521 GCA_046594635.1 Burkholderiaceae bacterium | reverse complement strand
CGACGAATACGGCATCAAGGCCGGCTTGTTGCTGCCCTTGATGCGTGAAGGCGAATGCGTGCGTGTTCTCGATCGCGATCATGGCCTGATCACAGAACGACTGGGCCAGTGCAATCTCGTCGTCGCTGAAGGCGCCATGCTCAAAGCGGATGATATTGAGAACACCCACGCATTCGCCTTCACGCATCAAGGGCAGCAACAAGCCGGCCTTGATGCCGTATTCGTCGAACAACTTCTGTTCGTGCAGTGGCAACGCAATGGCCGACCAGTCGGGCAGGTGCAAGGTCGCCTTGCCCAGGATCACCCGTGACGGGAAATTCTGGTCGGGGTCGATGGCGATCCGCCGCGCGCTGAAGCCCGAACGCAATCCGGCGGGCTCCGCGCTGGCAGCCGGCCAGAACGCAGTGGCATCGCACCGCATCATCACGGCACGGTCACAGCGGATCAGCGATACCGCAGTGCGGACAATGGCATCGAATACCGGTTGCTCGTCGGTCGGCGAGCCGCTGATCACGCGCAGAATGTCGGCACTGGCGGTCTGGCGCCGCAGCGCCGTCTGGGTCTCGTTGAACAGTCGCGCATTCTGGATCGCGATCGATGCCTGGTTGGCAAACGTCTGCAGCAGCTCAGACTCCTTGTCGGTGTAGGGACGTGGCGGCACGCGCACCACGTGAATGGTTCCGATGCCCCGCCCTTCCCACATGAGAGGCGCCACCAGCAACGAATAGTTTCCAAACTCCCGCCCATGCTGGCGCATCGCCTCAGGCACCTTGGGTCCAAGGACGATGTCCGGGTAGTTCACCACCCGACCCTTGCGCATGACATAGCCCTGATAGGAATCGGCCAGCGGTCTGGGATAACCGCGGCGCAGTGCATCCTCCATCTCGGGCTGATTGGTGCGCAACGCCACGTAGTCGATCTGGCCGTCTTCGCGCAGCAGCGAGATACCACTCTGGTCGTCGCCGAACAAATGGCGACAACTCTCCAGGATCTTGCGGAACACCGGGGCGGCATCGGCGACCGACGCGCCAATCACCTGAAGCACCTCGGATGTGGCAGTCTGGCGTTCCAGGGCCTGCTGTGTCTCGCGGAACATGCGCGCGCTCTGGATCGCGATCACGGCCTGGTCGGCGAAGGTCTGGACCAGCGCCGCTTCTTGCGCGGTGAAGCCGAGCGTGTGGGTGTAGCCGGCCTCCACGCCGCGCGTCAACCCGATGGTGCCGATGCCCTGGCCCTCCCATAACAATGGCACGGTCAGCTGCGCGTAATTCACGCCCGTGCGTTGGGCCATCAGGCGATAAAAGGCCGGCACATCCGGGCCATTGAGCACATCATTCCATTGCATGGGCTCGCCGCGATGAAATACCATCTCGGCCACTGTTCCCGCCAGCGGCACCGGATACATCGCCCGCACCGCCGCCTCGATCTGGGCCACCGTTGCATCGCCCAGCTGGGCGCGCCCGGCAGGCGTCCAATGCATCCGCTCCAGATCAAGCTTGCCTGCGTCGTTGACCAGGAACAGGTGCATCGACGAGGCCGAGAGCAAATGCGCGCAGCACTCGAGAACTTTGTCGAACACCGGGCCGGCATCGGCCCTCGAACTACCGATGACCTTCAGCACGTCGACGGTGGCCGCGTGCGCCGCATGCGCGGACAGGGATTCGGCAGCCCGGACATCGGCGTCCCGGCGCAGCGTGTCGGCTTCGCGCACGTGCACCAATGCCAACGCGGCATGCGTTGCAAGTGTGCCCAGCACCGCAAGCTCGGACTCCTCAAAGCGGCCACGCCGCCCATCGATGTCCGCATACAGAACGACCGAAACGTCCTGGCCCGCACCCACCGGAACCACCACGCACGAGCGCTGATCCTTCTTCGCGGCGCCTTGCGGCCCATGCCGCAGGCGGCTGTCGCTGCGGGTCCGGGCTTCGCGCAGCCAGGGCAACACGGCCTGCACCAAGGCTTGGACGTCCTCGGCACGGGGCACCCGCGCCGCGATAATCGATGGTTCGGCGGCTGCCAGGGACATCAGCAGTACGCGTTGCGCGCCCAGGCACGCCGCAGTCTCCTGTGCAAGTCGTTGGAGCAGGGCCGCCTCGCTGGTCTGGCCATGCAAACGCAAAATGGCGTCCGCCAGCGTGGTGGCTCCCGTCGGCTTCGTCGTCCTAGCGGTCATCGCGCACCCTCGCATGGTTCAAGGCCTCGACCAGCGCATCCACGCGGATCGGCTTGGTCACATAGTCGTCCATGCCTGCAGCCAGGCACTCCTCCCGGTCGCCCTGCATCGCGTTGGCGGTCATCGCGATGATGCGTGGACGCTGCTCGGGCGTGTATTTCGCCGTGATGCGCCGCGATGCCTCCAGTCCGTCCATCTCCGGCATCTGCACATCCATCAGGATCACGTCGTAGATCTGGCGCGTGACACTCTCGATCGCCTCGATCCCGTTGCTCGCCAGATCCGCACGGTACCCCATCTGCAGCAACAGGCGCACGGCCAGCTTCTGGTTTACCACGTTGTCCTCGGCCAGCAAGATGCGCAGCGGGTGACGCTTGGCCATCTCCGCATCGATGCGTGGCTTGACCGGCGCAGCGGCGGGCCTCGGGCTTGCGTCGTGTGACAGCAGGCTCACCAGCGTGTCGAACAACTGACTCTGGCGCAGCGGCTTGGCCAGCGTCGCGGCAAACAACTTGCCACTGTCTTCCTGCCGCCCCAGCGATGTGAACAGCACCAGCGGGAGTTGGTGGCCGGCCTCGCGGATTTTCCGTGCCAGCATCGCACCGTCCATCTGCGGCATGTGCATGTCCACGATCGCCAGGTCATAACGTTCCTTGTTGAGCATCTCCAGCGCCTGCGCCGGAAACTCGGTGTCCTGCACCACCATGCCCCACTTGACCGTCTGCAAAGCAAGAATGCGCCGGTTTGTCGCGTTGTCGTCCACCACCAGGATGCGCTTGCCCTTGAGCGCGACCTGCTCGCCAATGAATTCACGCCGGGCTCCCACCGGCAGGTCAGTCGGCTTGTTGCGGATCGTGAAGTGAAAACTGCTGCCCTGCCCCGGCCCGCCGCTCTCGGCCCACATCGTGCCGCCCATCAGCTCGGCCAGCAGCTTGCTGATCGCCAGCCCCAGCCCGGTGCCACCGTATTTGCGTGTGGTGCCGCTGTCGGCCTGGCTGAACTTCTGGAACAGCCGGCCCAGACCCGCCTCGCTCAGGCCGATGCCGGTATCACGCACCGTGAAGTGCAGCACGCTGCCCTCGTCGGTCTGCTCGTCGCCCTCGGCGCGCACCGTCAGCACCACCTCGCCCTTCTCGGTGAACTTGACCGAGTTGGACAGCAAATTGAGCAGCACCTGGCGCAGCCGCGTCACATCACCCAGGATCGCCGCAGGCACCTCGCCCTCGAACTGGTAGGCAATATCGAGATGCTTCTCGGCGGCACGGCCACCGATCAGGTCCATCGCCGACTCCACGCATTCGCGCAGGTCCAGCGGATGGGCCTCGATATCCATGCGCCCGGCCTCGATCTTGGAGAAATCCAGGATGTCGTTGATGATGGTCAGCAGCGAGTCGCCACTGTCCCGGATCGTGGAGGCAAAGTCGCGCTGGTCTTGCGTCAGTGGCGTATCGAGCAGCAGCCCGCTCATGCCGATCACCGCGTTCATCGGCGTGCGGATCTCGTGGCTCATCGTCGCCAGGAACGCGCTCTTGGCCTCGTTGGCGGCTTCGGCCGACGCGCGCGCTTCCTGCGTTTCCCGGAACAACCGCGCGTTCTGAATCGCAATAACAGCCTGACTCGCGAAGGTCTCGATCAGCGCGATCTCCTTGTCGGTGAACGGCGCCCATTCACGCCCCACCAATGAGCGCACCACATGCAAGGCGCCCGCTGCGCTTCCTTGCCAGACCATCGGCGCAATGACTGCAGAGAAATTGCCAATCTTGGCCGCCATGCGGCGATTGACCTCTGGTACCCCTTCACCATGAAGCACGTCAGGGTAATGGATAACCCGGCCCTCCTCCATCGCCTGCGCGATGATTGTCTGCGCCAGAGGCCTCGGCTGGTAGTGCTTGAACTGCACACCACCGTCGCCGAGAACGGAACCCAGTTGCACCATCCCATGCTCGTCAACAATCAATACACTGAGGTCGGTGCATCCGATCAGCCGCTTGCAGCTATTCAGTATCTTGTCGAACACCGGCTGCGCGTCCGCCACCGAGTTGCTGATCACCTCCAGCACCTCGGTCGTCGCGGTCTGACGCTCCAGGGCCGATCGCGTTGCGTTGAACAGCTGTGCATTTTGGATCGCGATCACCGCCTGGTCGGCAAAAGCCTTGAGCAAGGACTTGTCCTTGTCGGACAAGCCTCGGGCCAGCGCACGCGCGACCCATACCGAACCGATACCCTTGCCCGCCAGAACCATGGGCGCAAATGCGATGGCCTGGAATTCCGGTATGAGCCGTGACACCGCCTGGATGTCGCCGGCCGCGCTGGCACTCGAATCCTCCCCCCGCACATAGTCGGCAACCTCGCCGCGCAGCTTCAGCCGCGGGCCGCTGCGGCTCGATGTCTGGCTCTCGAACTGCTCACGCAGCCGTTGCAAAGCGCCCTCGCCGCCCTGCGGTCCGCGGCACGCGCGCAACTGCAGTATCCCGGTTTCACCGATCAGGTTGATGCCAACAAATTGACCCGGAAACAGGCGCTCGCAGGCATTGACGATGGCTTCGAACACCGGGCCGGTGTCTTCGACCGAGCGGCTGATCACACGCAGGATTTCGCTCGAGGCCAGTTGCTGCTCCAATGCCTCGCGGGTCTCGTTGAACAGCCGCACGTTTTCGATGGCGATCACCGCTTGGCGCGCAAAGGTTTGCAGCAACGCCACCGATGCGTCCGGCACCGTACCCGCTTGCCTGCGCGCCACGCCGATGGTGCCGATCGCCTCGCCATGGAGCAGCAGCGGAACCGACAGGATGCTGCGAAACCCGACCTGCTGCGCGCCCTCCCTGAAATCATAGCCCTGCTCGAGCTCGGTGTCGGATATCTGGACCGGCCGGCGCTTGAGGATGGACTGGCGCGCCTGCGGCGGTGCATCACCCAGCGGCACCGGAAACCGTGCGCGCAACAGTGCTTCGGCCTGTGGCGATGCACCATCCATGCCCAGCAGATGAAACTGCCCGTCCACCAGGCGTGAAGTCATTCCAATATCGGCGCGGCACAAGGCCCGGGCACGCTCGGCGATGGCCTGAAAAACCGGGCCGACATCGGTGGGCGACGCACTGATGACCGCCAGGATATCGGCCGTTGCCGTCTGGTGTTCCAGCGACTCGCCGAGTGCCTGGGTACGCTCGCCGACCTTCTGCTCAAGCTCCTGCGTCCATTGCGCATTGGTCAGCGCCACAGCGGCCTGGGACGACAGCATCGACAACAGGTCAAGGTCGCCGTCGTGCAGCCGCCCGAATCTGCCTTCGATATCGGCATAGATGCAGCCCAGCAAGCGGCCCTGCGCCACCATAGGCGCCAACAGGCAGGAGCGCTGATCGACCTCCTGGGCGCCTTCCGGTCCGTAGCGCATCCGCGCCACGTGCCGGGCACGGGCCTCGTCGAGCCACGGCGAGATCGCCTGCAGCAGCACCTGCACGTTCTCGCCGGCAGGAACCATTGAACCGGCGATCTCCCAGCGGCCGGCGTTGTCCAGCACCAGCAACACCCGTTCGGCGCCACTGAGTTCGGTCAATTCGTCGATCAGGAAATCGTGCAGTTCACCGATGCTGCGCAGTTCGTTGAGCCGCATGCCGGTATCGACCAGACGCTTGAACGGTTCCGTCAGGCTGCTTTCCATCGACAGGTGCGCCAGCCGACGGACGTGCGGCAATTCGCGGCGCGCCGCCTCCGGCAGCCAGGCCTGGACAATCGCCCGGTTGACCTGCTGCTTGTTGAGGTAGCTGCGGCGCAGCCCGTCGTCCCGGACCTTGCCCATCGCCTCCAGCAGGATGGCATAGGCCTTTTGCAACGCAGCCCAGGCCTCGTCGGTTCGGTGGTTGGCGGCCAGTGCCTGGCTGTGCCACCACCAGATGTCCTGGCTTTGGCCAATGCCGGCACGGGCGAACCCGCGTTGGGCGTGCAGCGCAACGCCGCGCCGGGTCACGCGCAAGGCTCCAGCAGCATCGCCGCGCAGCAGCAGCACGCGGGCCAGCGGAATCAACACGTAGAGCTCGAAGCCCGGGTTGCCGGCCCGCACCTGGCGCACGAAGGCGCGCAGGTGGCGCTCTGCCGCCGCGGTATCACCCTCGGCCAGCAGCAGATAGCCGCGCCATAACGCCCGATCGGTCTGCGTGACCGGCTCGTCCAGCGCTGTGACCAGGGCGTCGTAGCGGGGCCATAACGCGCGGGCGCCGGCGACGTCGCCCTCACTGAGCAGCCAGAAAATCATGACACCGCGTTCGAGTGCGGCATTGAGCTGCGAGCCCATGTCCTCTGCCATAGCCGAACAAAGCTCGCCCTGCCGGCAAGCAAGGCGATACAGGCCGAGTTCGGCAAATGCCAGTGACAGATTGCCGATCACGGCCATCCGGCCAAACATGTTGCCAGTGCGCTCCAGGATCTGCCCCGCTTGCTGCAACAAACCCAGTCGCTCCGCGATATCGCGGCTGCTGAAACTCAGCACGTTGAGCGCATTGGCCAGGCCCGGTTCGTCGCCGCTGCTGCGTGCCAGTGCAACGGCCATCTGCGCTGCGGCCCGCGACGCTGCATTATCGGACAGGCGGGTCTGGGCAAACGCCTCGATCCAGAAGGCATGCCCCCGCCGCGCGTCGTCGCCCAGATCGACAAACAGCGCCGCAGCCTGTCGGGCACGCCGGACGGCCTGGTCGGGATGCGCGGCGCGCAATTGCGCCTCGGCTTCGCACAACATGCCGCGTGCGAGCAAACCCACGTCGCGCGACTTGCGCGCCACCTGCACGGCGTGCGTCGCGGTCAACAAGGCCGGCTTGTTGCGGCCCAGCCGCATCTGCACCGTCGCTGCGCATATGTTCGCCAGCACACGCAAGGCCGCTGCACATCCACGCCGGCGGGCGAGTGCCTGAAGCGCATCGGCATCGAGCATGGCCAGGGCCAAGCGTCCGAGCGCCACCCTTGACCGGGCGCGCAGTTCGAGCAGCATCATCCGCTGGCCGATATCGAGAGGCGTCCCCTCCTCCAAACGCCCACTGCAGCAGGTGATGGCAGCGTCATGCTGGCCCTCCGACGCCAGCCTCTGCGCTGCCACTAAAGCGTCGGATGCCGCACAGACGCCAACGGCCAACGCGGCCGCTGCGGCTGCGTTCACACCAGCTTGCTTTGCGCCCAGGCTTTTCGGTCTTGGCACCTCAACGCTCCCGGCAATAGTGACAATGGCATGGCGGTCCACGCAACACCCAGCGGGCAACGCGACGGCGGAGCTCGGCCTTCATCGCGGCACTGCCGCATGCGGCTGCTCCGCCAGCGCCGTGGCCGGCGGCCCGAAACCAGTGTAGCCGCCCCGTGTTCCGATCCCAGCTGCTGCATGCAGGTTGGCAAGACCGCGGCAAAACGGGCATCATCGGCCGTTGCGCAAACCGCGTCACTTCAGGAGAAAACCATGGGAAAGACCATCAGCTACCAGCGCCCCGACGGCAAGAATGTCGACGGCTATCTTGCCGAGCCTGCTGGCACAAGCAACGCGCCCGGCATCGTTGTGATCCAGGAATGGTGGGGCCTGAACGACCAGATCAAGGGCGTGGCCGATCAGCTCGCCGCACAGGGATACCGCGCCCTCGTGCCCGACCTTTACCGCGGCAAGGCAGCCCTCGATGCCCATGAGGCCGAGCACCTGATGAATGCGCTGGACTTCGCCGATGCTGCCGGCCAAGACGTGGCCGGCGCCGTGGCGCACCTGCGCGCAAGTGGCAGTACCAAGGTGGGCGTCACCGGTTTTTGCATGGGTGGTGCGCTGACGCTGCTGTCATCGGTCTTCGTCAAAGGCATCGACGCAGCATGTGCCTGGTACGGCTACCCGCCGCTGGACTACATCGATGCCGGCAAGATCACCGCGCCATTGATGGGCCACTGGGCCATAGAAGACGTGCCGTTCCCGATCGCCAAGGTCGATGACCTGGAAAAGAAGCTTTCGGACGCCAAGGTATCCTTCGAGTTCCACCGCTACCAGGCCAAGCACGGCTTCGCCAACCACGAGGCCGACACCAAGGGGCTGGCCTTCCTGAAACACGATCCGAAGAACGCCGAGCTGGCCTGGCAACGCACGATGGGCTTTTTCGCACGTCACCTGCGCTGAGCCCGCACCCACAGCGCCGCGGGTTGGCGCCATTCCAACAGCGACGATAACGACGACAACCCGATGCCAGCTTCGACCCCGACCATTCCGCGCCGCGCCCTCTTCATGCTGATCGCCCTGACCCTGGTCTGGGGCACCAACTGGCCACTGTTCCCCTATGCCGTGCGCGAGGTCTCGGTCTGGACCTTCCGCAGCGTCGCGATGATCGGTGCGGGCTCGGC
>JBKJRR010000490.1:0-4269 GCA_046594635.1 Burkholderiaceae bacterium | reverse complement strand
CGCTCGATGCGCAGCGGGTCCACGCATCCAGCGCGGCCTTGGACGCCACATAAGCCGAGAACCGCGGCGCATTGGTCAACACGCCAATGGAACTGATGTTGACCACGTGCCCCTTCTTCCTGGCCACCATGGCCGGCAGAATGCCCATCGTGACGCGCAGGCAGCCAAAGTAATTGAGCTGCATCGTGCGTTCGTAATCGTGAAACCGGTCGTAACTCGACTCGATGGCACGGCGAATGGAGCGCCCCGCGTTGTTGATCAAAAAGTCAACACCGCCATGGTTGTCATGCAGCATTTTGGTGAAACGGTCGCAGTCGGTCATATCGGCGATATCGACCGGATACGCGACGAAGCTGTAGCCTTTTGCCTTGGCTTCCTTGCGCGCCTCCTCGAGTTTGTCTGCGTCTCGCCCGCAGATGATCGTGGTGGCGCCCGCTTCGGCAAATTTATGCGCTGCCGCCAGACCAATCCCCGATGAGCCGCCAGTGACCAGCACCACCTTGCCCGCGACCGTGCCGCGCAAGGATCGGTCGATATGCAGGTCAGGGTCGAGATGGCGCTCCCAATAATCCCAGACACGCCAGGCATAGTCTTTCAGATTCGGGCATGCGATGCCGCTGCCCTTGAGCGCAGCCAGCGTCTCGCGGCAGTCGAAGCGGGTCGGATAGTTGACGAAGGTCAGCATGTCCTCGGGCAGACCCAGATCCTGCATCACCGCATTGCGTACCCGGCGCACCGGCGCCAGCGCCATCAAGCCCTTGGTCACGCTGCGCGGAATGAAGCCCAACAACGCGGCATTGACGAACAGGTTCATCTTGGGCGCATGCGCGGCCTTGCTGAAGATGTCGAGCACATCTCCGACCCGGTAACCTTCAGGGTCCACCAGATGAAAGCACTTCTTCGCGATGCCACTCTTGTGGCTGATCGTATCCAGCGCGTCAACGACAAAATCGACTGGCACGATGTTGATGCGTCCGCCCTCGAGCCCGATCGACGGCAACCACGGCGGCAGCAACTGGCGCATGCGCTGGATCAGTTTGAAGAAGTAGTAAGGGCCGTCGATCTTGTCCATCTCGCCGGTCGTGCTGTCTCCCACCACCATGGCAGGCCGGAACACCGACCACGGCAGCTTGCACTCCTGGCGCACGATCTTCTCGCTCTCATGCTTGGTCATGAAATACGGATGCTCGTAGTTCTCGGCCTCCTCGAACATATCTTCGCGGAACACGCCTTCGTACAGACCGGCAGCGGCAATCGAACTGACATGGTGGAAGTGCCCGGCGTCGATGGCCTTGGCCAGTTCGACAGTATTGCGCGTACCGTCGATATTGACGGCCACCTGGGTCTGCTCGTCAGCCGAAAGATCGTAGACTGCGGCCAGGTGGTAAAAATGGTCGACCTTGCCCTTGAGCGCCTTCACCACGTCCGCAGAAACGCCGAGCTTCTTTTCGGTCAGATCGCCGAACACCGGCACCACCCTGGAGGCTGTGACACCCCAGAACTCGCGCAGCCCCTTGACCTTGGACTCGCTTTCCTTGCGAATCAGAAAATGCACCACCGAGCCCTTGCGCGCAAGCAGCTTGGCGACCAGCCGCTTGCCAATGAAGCCGGTCGCGCCGGTCACGAAATACTGCATGGATTTCCCCTCTGGTTTCAGCTGAACTGCCGACTGAACCATTCTTGCCGAAAAACTGGCCGCTGGCATTCAGCAATAACCCCCGCCCAAGGACATCCGGCACTGCGCGAATTAGTGGCACGCACCTACACCACCACAAGCAGGCTTCGTACAGTCGAGCGTTGATCGCCTTCCGGCGACCCCACCCGCGTCTGCCCAAGGAGACACCCCCAATGGTCACCAAATTACACAAAACCGGCAAATCTGCCACCCAGAACCCTGCAGCCGATCAGGACCACGAGGCCTTGGCCGGTTCCATCAAGGACTCGGCGCAACAGATCTGGCAAGCCGGGCTGGGCGCCTTCTCCAAAGCGCAGGCCGAAGGCTCTCGTGCTTTCGAAGCCCTGGTCAAGGAAGGCACCTCGTTGCAACGCAAGACCCAGGCCGCTGCAGAAGAGCGCATCTCGGAAGCCACCAGTCGCATGACGAATATGGCTTCCGATATTTCATCCAAGGCATCCGGCCATTGGGACAAACTCGAGAACATCTTCGAAGAGCGCGTGGCCAAAGCCCTGAACAAGCTGGGTGTGCCATCGGCCAAGGATGTCAGCGCACTGATCGCGCGTATCGACGCTCTGAACCAGAGCGTGCAGGAACTCTCGGCGGACAAGGCAAGGTCGGCAAAACCCGCTGCACCCAGAAAAGTCAAGGCGCGGGCTGCTGCAAAAACTCCAGCCCCGTCCACACCGGCGCCCGTCAGGAAAGCGACCGCAAAGAAGGCCGCCAAAGCGGCACGCCGCGCACCGGCCAAACGCAGCGTAGCCGCCGGCAAGCCGGCGGCCGATTGAGTTGACGGCCCCGCGCGGCGCGACTTTGCCGGCACCGATTTCGACTTCCACATCGCGGCACAAGAAGACACACGCCGCGAACCCGCGACGCCAGGGCGTTGCAGCGCAGCCTCCCCGCATTGCATTGGCATTGGCAGGCGGTGGCCCGCTCGGTGCAATCTACGAGATCGGCGCCCTTTGCGCGCTAGAACAATCCCTGGACGGACTGGACCTGAACCGGCTGTCCCACTATGTCGGCGTTTCGGCTGGTGGCTTCATTGCGGCCGGACTGGCCAATGGCATTTCGGCACGCGAACTGTGCGCCGCCTTCATCGAGAATGACCCGCTGGACGGTGGCGATTTCAACCCCTCATGGTTGATGAAGCCCGCGCTCGATGAATTCCTGCGTCGCGGCATCATGTGGCCTGGCCTGCTGGCCGGCGCGGCCTGGCAACTGACCGTCGGACGCAAGTCACTGACCCAAGTTCTCGAACACCTCGGTTCGGGGCTGCCCACCGGCGTCTTCTCCAGTCGCAACATCGAGATCCAGCTTGCGCGGTGGTTCAGCCGTGAAGGCTTCACCAACGATTTTCGTGAGCTCAAGACCCGGCTCACACTGGTGGCCACCAATCTGGACACCGGCGAGGCTGCGCCGTTCGGCAGCCCCGGCTGGGACCATGTGCCAATCTCGCAGGCGGTGCAGGCCAGTTCGGCCTTGCCCGGACTCTACCCACCAGTGGAGATTGACGACCAATACTACGTCGACGGGGCACTGAAGAAGACGCTGCACGCCTCGGTGGCAATGGACCAGGGCGTTGACCTGATGTTGTGCCTGAACCCGCTGGTACCGTTCGACTCCAGTGCACCGCTGACGCCGCGCGTGATGCAACGCGGTCTGGCCCCCGCGAAACGCCGCATTCCACGCATCGTCGAAGGCGGCCTGCCCTCGGTGTTGAGCCAGACCTTCCGCTCAATGATTCACTCGCGCATGGCGCTGGGCATGAAGCATTACGAACGGGCCTACCCTGACACCGATATCGTGTTGATCGAACCTGACCATCGCGACCCCGAGATGTATCTGGCCAACACCTTCAGCTACCGCCAGCGCCGTCACCTGGCCGAACATGCGTTCCAGCAGACACGCCAGATGCTGCGCTCGACCAAGACCGGCCTGTCGACCAAACTGGCACGCCACGGCATCACCGTCAACCACGGCGCACTTGAAGATCCACGGGTGCACCTGTGCGCGCCTGTGCGCAAGGCATCGCGTGTCGGCCGCGCCATTGCGTCATTGGAGGACTTGATGGACGATATGGGCCACATGCTCGCACTTGAGCGCGCCAAAACCTGAACACCATGGTCAAGAAAGCCCCACGCCGCACCGCCGAACGCATCCTCGAGGTGACGCTCGAGTTGTTCAATCGCTTCGGCGAGCCCAATGTGTCGACGACGCTGATCTCGGCCGAACTCAACATCAGCCCTGGCAATCTCTATTACCACTACCCGGCCAAGGACGAGCTGATCAACTCGCTGTTCGACCGCTTTGAGACTGCGCTCAATGAATTGCTCAACGCCAGCGACGGCGTACGCGATGTCGAAGACGCGTGGTTTTTCATGCACAGCCTGTTCGAACTGATCTGGCAGTACCGCTTCCTGTACCGCGACCTGAACGATCTGCTGTCAAAGAACCGGCGCCTGGAAACCCATGTCCAGACCATGCTCAAGAACAAGACGCGCTCGATCCGGGCCATGCTCGATGGCATGAGTCGCTCCGGGGCGGTTCGCATCGATTCGCGCGAAGCCGAGCCCACCGCCACCAGCATGGTG
>JBKJRR010000427.1:0-5774 GCA_046594635.1 Burkholderiaceae bacterium | reverse complement strand
CCCAGCGACACGAACAAGGTGGCGAGAACATTGGACACGACGAACACCGAGGTGACCTGGATCGCTTCCAGAAAGTCGGGGTCGTCGGTCAGTAGGTACCAGTAGTTCTGGAAACCGACCCAGTCACCGGGGGTCACACTCCTGGCCAATTTCCATTCGCGAAAGCTCAACACGAAAGAATACGCGAGCGGAAACAAGGCCATCGCCGCGACAAAGAACAGGGCTGGCGCCAGCAGCAGCCAGTGTGCGGGGATGCGACGCATCAAAGACACGGGGGACGGTTCGGATACCCGTGTGGTTCAGGCGCGCAGGATCTTGCGTGCCCGCGCAGCAGCCTGATCGAGCGCTGGCTTGACCTGCGCGCTGCCGGTGGCCAGCTCGCTCATGGTCGCCTCCAGCAGATCGCTGACCTGCGCCCATTGCGGGAACAGCGGCGTACCCTTGGCGCCCTTGAGCGCCTGCGCGCCAAACAAGTGCATTCCGCCAAATCGGCGATTGACGTCGGCGTCGATCAGGTTTTTGGTCTGCATCGCCACGACTTCGTTCAGGCTCGGGTCCAGCAGCACCGAGCGTTCGATCTCGGGTTGCGAAAGCCAGGCCAGAAACTCCATGGCAGCGTCCTTCTTCTTGCTGTTCTTGTTGATGCCATAGAACCAGGTATTGGTATAGGTGGTGCTTTCCTTGCCCGGCATGCTGGGCAAGGGCGCGAACCCCACCTGATCGGGCTTGAGCGTCGAGGTCTTGGGATCGACCAGGCCGGCATAACGCCACCACCAGACCGGATACATCGCCACCTTGCCCTGGGCCATCGAATTGGCGGCGTCCGATTCATTGAACGATGCCGATGCCGCCGGCGCGACCTTGTGCTTGAGCAGCACGTCGATGTACGCCTGCGTGGCCGCAATTGCCTGGGGCGAACTGAACGCCGGCTGCCCCTTGGCGTCCAGCAATTCACCGCCCATGCCCCACAGGTAGTTGAACCAGATCATCAGGTTCTGCGCGCCGGTCTTGCCGTAATACATCGCCACACCCGACAGATCGGTCTTGGCCTGGATGATCTTGCCGGTCTCGACCATATCGTCCCAGGTTGCCGGCGGCTTGAGACCGAGCTTGGCAAACACGTCCTTGCGATAGAACATCAGCTGCACATGGCCGCGGATCGGCATGCCCAGGATGTTCTTGCCGTTGCCGTTGCCGTCGCGCGCGGCACGCAAGTGTGCGTAGGGATACCGCTCGCCCATGTCGATCTTTTTTTCGGCCAGCCGGTCATTGATCGGATCGAACAGGTTGTAAAGCGACGGACCCCAGACATCCATCACACTCAGCAGATCGTATTGCGCACCTTGGGCCACCAGCTCGGCGGTCAGCTTCTCGCGCGTGCTGGCGAATGGGACATACTGGTACTTGACCTTGATTCCGGTCAAAGCCTCGAATTCGGCCAGCTTGGCCTCATGCGCCTTGAATTGCGGTGCCACGACCGTCATCAGACTCAGTTCTGTACCGGCATACGGCTTGCCAGGTTTGAGCACGGAACCGGACTGGGCCTGACCCCAGACGTGGAAACCAAGCCCCAAGGCCGCTGTTCCGGCCTGAATCACATCGCGTCTGTTCATGGTTTGTCTCCTGTCAAATGAATTGGAATTCAGAAAAGGTTTCTGAGATGCTCACATTGCATTCGAATGCAACGAGATAATCAAGCAAAATTGACGTTAACCCTAGTATGAATTCGTTTTCATCATGAGGCGCAAGTTCAACGCCGCCACCTCGTACGACGTGGCATCACTGGCTGGTGTTTCGCAGGCGGTGGTATCCCGCGCTTTTCAGACCAAGGCGCCTATCGCCGCCGCGACACGGGCCAGGGTATTGGCGGCAGCGCAGACATTGGGATACCTGCCCAACGCGGTTGCGCGCAGTCTCATCACCAAACGTTCAGGCCTGGTCGCGGTGCTGATCTCGCAAGATACCCAGCGCGAAACGTCCGAGGTCTTGTTCTCGCTCAGTCTGGCCTTGCAAAGCCATGGGTTCCAGCCTTTGTTGTTTACGGTCGCACAGGAGAGCGACGCCCCCCATGCCTTGTCGCAGGCACTTGCGCATGGCGTCGATGCCGTCGTCTCCTGCCTTGAACTGCCGCAGGACGCGCTCCTTCGCGCCTGGCAGCGACCTTGCCCGGTGGTGATGTTCAACCGTGAAGCACCCGCTGCGCTGGCGTCGAGCGTCGCAACCGACAACCGAGGCGCCTCACGCCTGCTCGCATCGCGCCTGGTGACGGCCGGACACCGACGCTTTGCCGTGGTCGATGGCCCGCCGGATGCCCCGGTCGCACGTATTCGCAGGAACGCATTTTGTGACCGCCTGAACGAGCTCGGCATCACGGACGTCCGGTGCGTGCAAGGCGACTATCACTACGAATCGGGACACGCGGCGGGTCTGACCCTGTTGCAGACGTCTGATCCGGGCCTGCGCCCGGATGCGATTTTCTGTGTCAACGACGCCATGGCCATCGGCGTGATGGACGCCGCCCGCTTTGCGCTGATGCTGCGAATACCGCTGGATGTGTCGATCGTGGGTTTCGACAACAGTCCCACCGGGCAAAGGCCAGCCTACCGCCTGACTACCTTCGGACAGCCTTTCGAATCCCTGGCCGACCACGCAGCGTGCGAAATTCGGGACCGGTTGGAAGACCACGCTGCCTGCACGCAGGTTCAGCTGTCAGCCGATCTCGTAGAACGCGGGTCGGCCCAGCTCTTTCCCAGGGTGGGTTCGACTGAAAGTTGACACAGGCTATCGCGCACAGGTCACGCACCAGCGCGACTCTCGACATGGGCAAGGATCTGCTTACAGATCGACACTTCGTCCGTCACCATGTACTCCGCCGTCACAAGGCCCTGCGTCATGGTGAAGTGGCTCATGCCCATGACGTACACGGGGGCACCGGTAGGCTCGCCAAAATGACCAAAACCACTGTGCGTGCCGGTCAGCGACCAGCGAACCGCGATACGCAGCGCTTGCTCCGGATCGCGGTTGATACGCGCCGCATCGATCTGGAATGCCGCGTCCGGAAAAGAGGCCAGGTAGCCAAGCGCAAACGTGTCGATGTCGCCATGGCCATACAGCACTGCGCCGCCTGGCGCATGTAATGCCGCACCATGGAAGTAAAGCTGCCGGATCACCGCGGTTTCCTTGGAATGCCACAAACGCCGCAAACCCCTGGCGAGCAGCGCAACGGCCTCGTCGTCTTGAATTTCGGACCGGAAGGTGCCTGGTTTGTCGTGCGCAGGCACAAAGAAAGTGATCGGCACACCGGCGCGTATCTCGCGATCAACCATGTCACGCGCAAGCGCGCGCGGCTCCAGCCCCAGGCATCGAGCGAACGCCGCCTGATCGCGAACCAGCCACTCCTCGACAACCACCTGATCGCGCACCCAGCAGTCGGCAATGATGCGGCTGCGCACCACTTTGCCACGCGCCTGACCCAGGATGCCGTCACCGGTATGGCTCATGACCGAGGTCAGTCGATGCGAAGACAAAAAGCTGCCGTCGTCGTAGCCGGTCCAGATCACGTCCTCACCCACCAGTTGCCGGTTCGGAAACTGGTGCAGGGTCTGCAAGGTCTGCGCCACGACACCGGTATTGCTGCCGGTGAATCCAGTGGCCGCACGCAACAGGATGTCGGGCGCGTAATACGCGTCGAGCTTGGCGCCTATGCCCCTTTCTTCCCATATTTCCCGGGTAATCCCGTAAATGAATTCCGGAACCGAGGCGTAGGCGCCAGTGACAGGTTTCATGGTGCTGATGGTGCTGATGGTGCTGGGTGAATGAGTCGGTAACGGGCGCGAACTCCTTGCCCGTTGCGGTGGGAGATCAAATGATAAGTAGTTCTGCACACGAATGAAATGTCTGGCCGGCGTCCGCCCCTGGCCGATCCCGTATGCTCGAACCCCATGGTCAAGAAATCGCACAAGTCCGACGGTCCCGCAAGCGCGTTCGGCAGTGCCACGTCCTACGACGTCGCGCGCCTGGCCGGTGTATCGCAATCGGCGGTGTCGCGCTGCTTTCTGCCACATGCGTCGATCTCGGTCAAGACACGCGAGAAGGTACTGGCCGCGGCCGCCCAGTTGCACTACGCACCCAACGCGATCGCCCGTTCGCTGATCACCCGGCGCTCGAACATCGTTGCGGTGCTGATCACCGAAACCACCAGCCGTGTCACACCGGACATCCTGTTCGAACTCAACGTCGCATTGCTGCGCCAGGGCCTGCACCTGCTGCTGTTCTCGATCACGCAGGAGATGGGCCACGACGACATCATTGGCGAGGTGCTGCGCTACAAGGTCGACGGTGTGATCTCGTGCACCAGCCTGCCCGAGGCGCAGATCCACCGTTGCAACCTGCGCGGCGTGCCGGTGGTGTTGTACAACCGCACCGCGCCCGGCCTGAACGCGTGCAGCATCAGTTGCGACCACGCCAGCGCCAACCGCGATATCGCCGATCGCCTTTACCGCAGCGGGCACCGGCGTTTCGCCTTCATCTCCGGTGCGGCGACGGCGCCGGTGTCGATCCAGCGCGAACATGGCCTGGTGCAGCGACTGCAGGAACTGGGTGTGGGACGGCTCGAAACCGCCGAAGGTGACTTCGGTTACCAGTCGGGACATGACGCGATGATTGCGCTGATGAGTCGGGGCAATCCTCTGGATGCGGTGGTCTGCGCCAACGACGACATGGCATTCGGTGCGATGGATGCGGCGCGATACACCCTGAAAATGCAGGTACCGCGTGATATCTCCATTGTCGGCTTCGACGACGTGGCCAGCGCCGCACGCGCGCCCTACCAGCTCACGACGATTCGCCAGCCTGTCGTGGACATGGCATGTACTGCGGTGGCCATGCTGACCGAACGCATAGAGAACCGCGACCTGGAGCCGCAGACCTGCCTGCTTGCGGGCACCCTGATGCTGCGCCAGTCGGCCCGGATCAGCGGTGCCTGACACGCTCATGAGGAAACGCCGGGCCGCTCCCAAGTTTCCTTGCCATCGACGCCATCAGCCCTTCACCGCGCCTTGGGTGAGGCCACCCACGATCTGCTTCTGGAACACCACCACCAGAATGATCAACGGAATCGTGATGCTCACCGCACCAGCCACACCCTGCATCAGAAAGGCCTCGGTCTCGGCCGTTATTGCATTGGCGATCGCCGCCGGCATGGTCATCTTGTCGCCGCTGGTCAGCGCCGAGCTGAGCAGGAAGTCGTTGTAGGCCAGCAGGAAACTGAACAGTCCGGTTGTCACGACACCGGGCCACATGACCGGAATGATGACGCGCCGGAACGCCTGGAACCGGGTACAGCCATCGACCTGCGCCGCTTCATCGAGCTCGTTCGGAATGTTGACAAAAAACGAGCGCAACATCCAGATCGTAAATGGCTGGTTGATCGCAACCAGCACGAAGATCAGCGTGAAGTAGGTGTTGCGGATGCCCAATGCGTCGAAGATCGTGAAGAACGACGGAAGCAGGCTGGAGTGCGGAATGGCCCGGAACATCAACGCCACCAGCAGCAACCAGAAACCGAGCGATCCGCGGTAACGCGACAGGCCGTATCCGGCAAGGCACCCGACCGTGAGCGAGATGGTCACCGTGAATACGGTCACCAGCGCGGTGTTGAGGAAGTTGCGGTAGAACGCCTTGTCGATCCACAGCCGCGTGTAGTTTTCGGTGGTGAACGGCGCGGTCCACTTGATCGGGGACGAGAACGCGTCCACGTACTGGCGAAACGAGAT
>JBKJRR010000256.1:0-3905 GCA_046594635.1 Burkholderiaceae bacterium | reverse complement strand
GCGCTCCATCCTGCGCTACCACTGGAACGACCAGTCCACACGCCTGGAGCGCGATGCCGGCTGGCAATTCGACTACACCACCGGCACGTCGCAGAGTTACGGCTGGGACGTGGTGCTCGATGGTGCCAATGCCTGGTTCATGGACAACGGACGCCACCGCTACCGCATCTCCATGGTGGGCGCCGGTGTCAGCCGAAGTGCCAACCGGCTGATCCGGGTGTCGATGGGTGACGCACGCGACCACAGCTTTGTCACCGTAAGCGGCCTGCCCGGCGGCAGCATCACCAACCCGCCACTGGTGGATCTGCAGCGGCGCATCGTCGTGGGCTACGACAGCGCCAATCGCCACCTGGCGGCCTGGCGCTTCGATCCGGTCAGTGGCGCAATGATCCCGCTGTGGCACCAGTGCGACTTCGGCTGCGCCAGTCACATGCTGCTGTACCCGCACACGGGCGATCTGCTGGTCAACGACTACCGCCGCATGGGCGAAGAGGTCGTCGTGCTGGACATCGCCTCTGGCACGGAACAGGGTCGGGTGCGCAGCGGCGGGCTGACGCAAGGCGTGGTATTTCCCAGCCCAGGCTGGTCGCGCGATGTCTACTGGTCGTCGATGGGACGGCTGGCGCGGGTCTATGTCGAAAGCAGATTCTGAAATGAAACAGGCACCACTTCCCGTTGCCACCCACGTGCTGCGTACGCCGGAGAGCCGCTTTGCCGGGTTGCCCGACTTTGCATATGCGCCGTGCTACGTGGAGGTCGGCGGGCTGCGCATCGCATACATCGACGAGGGCCCGCGCGATGCGCCAGTGGTGTTGCTGATGCATGGCGAGCCAACCTGGTCGTTCCTTTACCGCAAGATGATTCCCCCACTGCTGCAGGCAGGCCTGCGCGTGGTGGCACCCGACCTGGTCGGCTTCGGCCGCTCCGACAAACCGGCGCGCCGGCAAGACCACTCGTACGGCAACCAGGTCGCCTGGATGAACGCCTGGCTGCAAGCAGCAGACCTGCGCGATGTCACGCTGTTCTGTCAGGACTGGGGCTCGCTGATCGGGCTACGCTTGGTCGTCGATGCGCCAGCACGTTTTGCCCGCATCGTGCTGGCCAATGGCGGCCTGCCCACCGGCATCGGCCACACGCCGCTCGCCTTCCGTCTCTGGCGCGCGTTCGCGCGCTGGAGTCCTTGGTTTCCGATCGGGCGCATCGTCAACTTCGGCTGCGTGTCGACACTGCAACCCGGCGAAATTGCGGCCTATGACGCACCATTTCCGACCCACCGCCACCGTATCGCCGCCCGACTCCTGCCAGGTCTGGTGCCCGTGACTTCGCATGACCCGCAGTCGCGCAACAACATCGCGGCCTGGGAGTTTTTCGCGCATTGCGAGAAACCATTTCTCACGCTGTTCAGCAGCCGCGACCCGGTCACGCGCGGCGGTCAGCGGGTCTGGCAAAAGCGGGTTCCAGGTGCGCAGGGACAGCCCCATGCCATCACCCGAGGCGCCGGACACTTCCTGCAGGAGGACAAGGGGCCGGAGCTGGCGCAGGCCATCGTGGGATTCATGGGCACAACACGGGCCGGCTCCGGTACGATGCAGCCATGAGCAAGTCCAAAAGTAACAAGTCCGGCAAGTCCGGCAAGGCCGACAAACTGGGCAAGTCCGCCTACCTCGAGCAACTCGAGCCGCTGCAGTTGCAGCTCAACGAAGTGGCGCGCTGGCTGCAGTCCAGCGGCAAACGCCTGGTGGTGGTGTTCGAAGGTCGAGACACTGCCGGCAAGGGCGGCGTGATTTCGGCCATCGCGGAGACGCTCAATCCGCGCCAGTGCCGTGTCGTGGCACTGGCCAAGCCCAGTGACCGCGAAAGCACACAATGGTATTTCCAGCGTTATGTGCCGCATCTGCCCGCCGCCGGCGAGATCGTGTTGTTCGACCGCAGCTGGTATAACCGCGCCGGCGTCGAGCGGGTCATGGGTTATTGCTCCGAAGAGCAGGCCAAGGCTTTCCTGAAGCACACGCCGGTGTTCGAACAGTTGCTGGTCGGCGACGACATCCTGCTGTTCAAGTACTGGCTGACAGTCGACCAGGAGCGGCAGGAAGAACGATTCGCCGAGCGACTTGCCGATCCGCTCAAACGCTGGAAGCTCAGCCCGGTAGACCTGCAGGCACGCACCCGGTATGCCGACTATGGCCGCGCCCGCGACAGCATGCTGCGCGCCACCCACACACCCCACGCGCCCTGGGCCCTGGTGGACTTCAACGTCCAGCGGCGCGGCCGCATCACGCTGATTCAGCACCTGCTGGCGCATATCCCTGAACATGCCGTGGCCGAGCCGGATATCGATCTCCCGCCGCTCGGTCACGAACCGCTGCGCGAGCGATTCGGTACCCCCCTCAAACCGATGGGTCCGATCGACTGACAACTGGTAACCGCTGCGCCAGCGGCGCACCTTGGAGCCGGTTACCGGCCTTCGAACCCATGACCATTCGTACGCGCCAGGCTGCCATGCCGTTCATCATGATCACCGTGCTGATCGACATGCTGGCGATTGGCCTGATCATTCCGGTGCTGCCGGCGCTGGTGGGATCGTTCAGCAGCTCGCAGGCGGACCAGGCCTACTGGTATGGAGTCGTGGCTTTTGCATTTGGCATCGCCAGTTTCCTCGCCTCGCCAGTCCTGGGTGGTTTGTCCGACCGCTTTGGCCGCCGACCCGTGTTGCTGCTCGGATTTTTTGGCCTGGGTGCCAACTTCTTCCTTACCGCGTTTGCCACCAGCATCTGGATGCTGGTCGCTGCGCGTCTGATGGGTGGCGCCTTGCAGGCCAATGCGGCAGTTGCCAATGCCTATGTGGCCGACATCACCGAACCCGAGGAGCGCACCCGGCGCTTCGGCCTGCTCGGCGCGATGATGGGGCTGGGCTTCATCATCGGTCCGGTCATGGGCGGTCTGCTGGGTGCCATCGACCTGCAGCTGCCGTTCCTGGTCGCAGGCGGTCTGACGATGGTGAATTTTGTCTACGGCTACTTCGTGTTGCCGGAGTCGTTGCCGGTATCAAGCCGCAAGCCATTTCGGTTGCGCTCGGCCAACCCGTTCGCGTCACTGCGCGCGCTGGTGCAGCTCAAGGGCGTGGCGCCCTTGGTCGGTGTAGTGGCGTTCAGCGGTCTCGCCCAATTTGTGCTCTACACCACCTGGGTGCTGTACACCACCTTCAAGTTTGGCTGGGGTCCGCTGGAGAACGGATGGTCGCTCGCAGCGGTTGGCGTCGCGTCGGTGCTGGTGCAGGGCTTTTTGCTGCGCCACCTGCTCAAGTGGCTCTCGCCCCAGCGGCTCGCGGTGTGGGGCCTGTTCTCCTCGGCCCTGGCGTATGCCATGTGGGGTGCCGCCACCGAGGGCTGGATGATGTTCGCGGTGATCGGTGTCAACCTGCTCGGTGGCACGGTGGCAGCAGCGGTGAACAGCATGATCTCGGCCGCCGCCGACAGTCGCAGCCAGGGACAGACACTGGGCGCTGTCAGTTCGCTGGGCAGTCTGATGGCCGTGCTGGCACCGATGCTGGGCGCGCCGTTGCTGGCCATGGTGTCACACCTGCCACGTGGCGATTGGCGCATCGGCGCGCCGTTCTACTTTTGCGCGTTACTTCAGGCAGTATCACTGGGGCTGGCGGTTTGGCATTTCAGGAAGCATCGCTCGGCGGGCGTTGGCGTGCAGCCATAGGTGGGGCACTGGGCGAAGCCAAAAATTCGTACACGCCTTCGCTGAAATTATGGTAAGATTCTTACTGAGAAAGGTAAGAATGCATGAAAATCACCAGCAAAGGCCAAGTGACGATTCCGCAAGCGGTGCGCGAGCAGGCGCACCTTTATCCGCACACCGAGGTGGAGTTTGAAGTGCGCCCCTCGGGCGAGGTGGTA
>JBKJRR010000249.1:0-4826 GCA_046594635.1 Burkholderiaceae bacterium | reverse complement strand
GCCACCGACGACCCGGCGTAACCTGGAGCTGACCCAGACGCTGCGGGGCGAATCCTCGCCCACACTGTGCTCGCTGCTCGACACTTGCCTGACCGGCATGGGCAGTCGCCTGCTTCGTCGCTGGCTGATGGAGCCGCAACGCGACCGAAGCGCCGCACGCAAGCGGCTGGACGCCATCACCCGCCTGCGCACGGGGGCCTGGCAGGATCTGCGCGCGGCGATCAAGGGCAGCACCGACGTCGAGCGTATCAGCGCCCGAATCGCCTTGCGCCAGGTGCGCCCCCGCGAGCTGGTGGCTTTGCAGGTCACGCTTGAGAAGACAGAGCAGCTGGCCCCTCTGGTGCTGGATCATGTGGGCTGGCTTGCCCAGCTCGGGGCTGATCTGCAGGCGCCACCGGGCTGCAGCGAATTGCTGCGCGCCGCCATCAGCGAAACCCCTGCAGCGCTGGTGCGCGATGGTGGGGTCATTGCCAGTGGCTTTGACGGCGAACTCGACGAATTGCGTGCGATCCAGAACAACTGCGACGGCTTCCTGCTCGAACTGGAGCAACGCGAGCGCAGCCGCACCGGCATCGCCAATTTGCGCGTGCAGTTCAACAAGGTGCACGGCTTTTACATCGAGGTCACGCAGGGCCAGGCCGACAAGGTACCGGCCGATTACCGGCGCCGCCAGACGCTCAAGAATGCCGAGCGTTTCATCACGCCCGAACTCAAGGCGTTCGAAGACAAGGCGTTGAGCGCCCAGGAACGGGCCCTGGCGCGCGAGAAGTATCTGTACGAGCAGTTGCTCGATCAGCTGCAGGCCCATGTCGCGCCGCTCACAACCCTGGCGCTGGCGCTGGCGTCGGTGGACGTTCTGGCGGCCCTTTGCGAGCGCTCGCTGACTCTGGACTGGTGCGCGCCCCAGTTCGTGGCCGAACCCTGCATCGAGATCCAGGCCGGGCGGCATCCGGTGGTGCAGGCACGGCTGGCGGAAACCAGCAGCGGCGCCTTCATTGCCAACAACACCAGTTTGAACAGCCGCCAGCGCATGTTGATCGTGACCGGCCCCAACATGGGCGGCAAGTCGACCTATATGCGTCAGATTGCGGTCATCGTGCTGCTGGCATGTATCGGCAGCTATGTGCCGGCCTCAGCCTGCCGGCTGGGCCCGATCGACGCCATCCACACACGTATCGGCGCAGCCGACGACCTGGCCAACGCGCAGTCGACTTTCATGCTGGAGATGACCGAAGCGGCGCAGATCCTGCACCGCGCCAGCGCCCATTCCCTGGTGCTGATGGACGAGATCGGCCGCGGCACATCGACCTTCGACGGGCTGGCGCTGGCCTCGGCCATTGCCGGACACCTTCACGGCAAGTCGCAGGCCTTCACCTTGTTCGCCACCCACTATTTCGAACTCACCGAGTTCCCGGCCAGTCACCACGGTGCAGCCAACGTGCACGTTAGCGCGGCCGAATCGGGTCGCCACATCGTTTTTCTGCACGAAGTTCAGGCCGGCCCTGCCAGCCGCAGCTACGGTATTCAGGTCGCGCGACTGGCAGGTATGCCGGCATCGGTGCTCAACCATGCGCAGCACGCGCTGGCCGCGCTGGAAAGTGGTGCCAGCGCCAGCCAGGCCCAGGTCGACCTGTTCGCCGCGCCACCTGAGCCGGCGCAAGCAGCCATCAGTGCAGTCGAAGCTGAAATTGCCCGTATCGACCCGGATGCCCTGAGCCCTCGCGACGCGCTGGAGGCCTTGTACCGGCTCAAAAAGTTGAGCACTGCACATTGAGCACCAGGTATCCCACAAACAGCCCTGTCAGTGGCATGATTCCTCTGCCCTCCATTGCCCTGCCAGAACCTTCAGGACCATCCCATGACCTATTGCGTCGCCATCAAACTCAACGCCGGCCTGGTTTTCCTGTCCGACTCGCGCACCAATGCCGGCCTCGACCAGATCAGCACGTTCCGCAAGCTCATCGTCTACGAGAGGCCGGGCGACCGCTTCATCGTGTTGCTGTCGGCCGGCAACCTGAGTGTGTCGCAGTCAGTGCGCGAGATCCTGCAGGTGGAGCAATTGCGTGAATATGGCGATGTCGAACCACTGACGATCTGGAATGCCACCAGCATGTATGACGTGGCGCGGGTACTGGGGTCGGCAATCCGCCATGTCCATGCACGCGACGCCAAGTCGCTCAATAACGCCGGTATCGAGTTCAACGCGTCCATGATCCTGGGCGGGCAGATCCGGGGTGAGCCCATGCGCTTGTTTCAGGTCTACTCGCCGGGCAACTTCATCGAAGCCACGCCCGAGACACCGTATTTCCAGATTGGCGAATCCAAATACGGCAAACCGGTGCTGGACCGTGTCATCACGCCGACGACACCGCTCAATGAAGCGGCCAAGTGCGCCCTGGTATCGATGGATTCCACGCTCAAGTCCAACCTGTCGGTGGGCCTGCCACTGGACATGGTGGTTTACGAGGCCGATACGCTTCAAACCGACCAGATCGTCTGCATCGACGAGAGCAACCCGTACTACCAGATGATGCATAACAACTGGGGCCGCAAGCTGCGCGAAGTGTTTGACAGCATCGAAGATCCGATGTGGCATGGCGAGCAGACCGCGGTTCCTCTGATGGTCCACGCCGCGCGCCACAAGCCGCTCAAGAAGATCGGTACGCCACAGGAAAAGTTGATCTGATGACCTTGCTGGTTTTTTCGCACGCCAACAGCTTCCCCGGCAGCACCTATCGCGTCTTGTTCAGGCATCTGCGCGCGCGCAAACTGACCGTCAAGGCCATCGAAAAATTCGGCCACGATCCCGAGTACCCGGTCACCAACAACTGGCCGCATCTGGTGCAGCAGCTGGCCGACTTCACGCGAGCCGAGGTCGACAAGGCCGGCGAACCGGCCTTTCTGGTCGGCCATTCGCTGGGGGGGTTTCTGAGCCTGATGGCGGCGGCCCGGTTTCCTGAACTGGTGCGCGGTGTCGTCATGCTGGACTCGCCGATTCTCGGTGGCTGGCGTGCCACCACGTTGGGGTTGATCAAGAGCACGCAGATTGTTGCGGCGGTCTTGCCAGGGGCGGTCAGCCGGCGCCGGCGCAACAGTTGGCCCAACACCGATGCCGCGCGGGTGTATTTCCAGTCCAAAACAGCCTTTGCAAACTGGGATGTCGAGGTGTTGCAGGACTATGTGCGTCACGGAACGCACGAGCAGGACGGCCAACGGGTGCTGAGTTTCAACCGCGATGTCGAGACCGCCATCTACAACCAACTGCCGCACAACCTGGAGCGTCTGCTGCGCCGTCACCCGCTCAAGTGCCCGATCGCCTTCATCGGCGGACTGCACTCCAGGGAGATGAAGCAGGTCGGCATGGACATGACAGAGCGACTCACCAAGGGCCGTATCAGCATGCTCGACGGAAGCCATCTGTTTCCGATGGAAAAACCGCTTGCAACGGCCGCAGCCATCGAAGCTGCTGCGCTCAACATGATGGCGTGAGGCTGGCGCACAGCCAACTTCGCGAACTCAGCCAGCCCAGTTCACGGCCCCGGTCCAGGCCGTGATCAGCACCACAATGCCGAACGCAATGCGATACCAGGCGAAGCCGACGAAGGTATGCGTGGCGATATAGCGCAACAGCCAGCGGATACACAACCAGGCACTGACAAACGAGAAGGACAGCCCGACCGCGAACATGGGCAGATCCGCCATCGACAGCAAGGCCCGCTCCTTGTACAGGCTGTAGACCCCGGCGCCGATCAACGTTGGAATCGCCAGGAAGAAAGAGAAGTCGGTCGCAGCCTTGCGCGACAAACCCAGCAGCATGCCGCCGATGATGGTCGCACCACTGCGGCTCGTGCCCGGAATCATCGCCAGGCACTGCACCAGTCCGACCTTGAGTGCATCGGTCCAGCGCATCGCATCCACACTTTGAATGCGGGGCGCGGTGGCGGCCGCGCTGTGGCGCCGTTCGGCCCACAGAATAATGAAGCCGCCGATGATGAATGCACTGGCCACCACTACTGGTGTAAATAGATGGGCCTTGATCGCCTTGCCGAACAGCAGGCCCAGGATCACTGCCGGAACAAACGCGATCAGCACATTGAGCGCAAAGCGCTGGGCCTGTTCCTGGTGCGGCAACTTCACCAGGGTGTCGCGGATCTTCTGCCAGTAGACGATGATCACGGCGAGGATGGCGCCGGTCTGGATCGCGATGTCGAACACCTTGCCCTTGGCATCGTCCATGCCCAGCAAGGCGCCGGTGAGAATCAGGTGGCCGGTCGATGAAATCGGCAGGAACTCGGTCAGGCCTTCAACAATACCCATCACGGCCGCTTTGGCCAGCAAAATCCAGTCCACACATACTCCACCAGGTTTGAGCGCGGATTATCGCCGGCTCACGAGGATACGCCGGGCCGCTCCCAAGTTTCCTCGCACCCCCTTGGGGGGCCTGGCGAAGCCAGGGTTGGGGGCAAAACGAGCATACGCCAGGGCTTTGCCCAGCCTCACTCGTAGCGCAAGGCCTGGATCGGCAACAGCCGCGACGCCCGACGCGCCGGATAGAACCCGAAGAACACACCCACGAAGCCTGAGAATCCTGCCGCCAGCAGGATGCTGCCCCAGGTCATGCTGACCTGCCAGCCGGCAAATTGGCCGATCGCCCAGGTGGCTGCTGCGCCCAGCAAAACGCCGATGGCACCACCGATCACGCTCAATGTGACCGCCTCGATAAGGAACTGCACCAGGATGTCACGCCCGCGCGCGCCCACCGCCATGCGCAGCCCGATTTCGCGTGTGCGCTCGGTCACGCTCACCAGCATGAATATCATGCTGGT
>JBKJRR010000082.1:0-20494 GCA_046594635.1 Burkholderiaceae bacterium | reverse complement strand
TAGCGCGACCGTGGCCGTCGTGTTTGCTGCGAGTCCGGTCATTCGCCAACCAAACCCGAGCAAGGCGTTGTGCCGACTCAGTGTCGCCGATCCAACCGGCCAGCGACGCGCCACTGTCGTGGAAGGAGCAACGGGAGCGGGTTGGAAGTGCAGGCTTTCTCACTCGATTACCTCGGTCGCCTGCAACAGCACCGACTGCGGGATCGTCAGTCCAAGCGCCTTGGCAGCCTTGAGGTTGATCACCAGCTCGAACTTGGTGGGCTGCTCGACGGGCAAGTCGGCGGGTTTGGCACCCTTGATGATCTTGTCCACGTAGGTAGCGGCGCGACGATAGTTGTCAGCCAGGTTCACTCCGTAGGACATCAAACCCCCGAGTTCCACCGACTCCCGCCAGGCGAAGCTGCTTGGCAGCCGAGTCCGGATCGCGAAGTCCACGATGAGAGCTCGGGCCGCATAGGCCGGCGCGCTATCGCCGACGAAGAGCGCCTCGGCGCGGGCACGGCTGATGCGTGTGAAGGCGTCAGTGTATTGATGGGGCGGGAACTCGGTCGGCACCAGCGTCACGCGCAGGTCCTGCGCCGCCGTCCGAACGCTCTGCCCCCGTGGGCTTTCCCACTCTTTGTTTTCCTTGCTGCCGAGGTAGGCGATGCGAGAGACCCCGGGCAGCATCGCTCTCAAGAGCTGCAGGCGCTTGGCATCGAGCTCCGGCCCGACAGCAAGCGTAAGCCCCGTGATGTTGCCGCCGGGTTGCGAGAGACTCTGAACGATCCCCTCGCCCACGGGGTCGGAGCTGGTTGCCATGACGATGGGGACGGTCGTGGTCACGGCCTTGGCTGCCTGCGCCATCAATCTACCGCCGGTCACGATCACGTCCACATTGAGGCGGACCAGCTCGGCAACTATGTCGCTGAATCGCTCGAACCGACCCTCGGCCGACCGGCGCTCCAGGATAAGGTTTTGCCCTTCCACATAACCAAGGGCCCTCAAGCCATGCACAAAGGCTCTTGCGCCGGAATTGAGAGGCTCGGGTCCAGCCATCTCCGAGACCGGGATCGCAGGCGAGATGAAGCCGACGCGATAGACCTTCCCCGCCTGCTGCGCCTCGGCTGCGAGCGGCGCGGCGAGGAGGCCACCGGTCACGGCCGCGATGAATGTTCTACGCGAGATCATTGAATTACCTCATCCGCGCGCAGGAGCAACGAAGGTGGAATGGCTAGTCCCAACGCCTTCGCCGTCTTGCCGTTGACGACTAACTCGAGTGTTGCGGGCTGCTCCACTGGCAGGTCCGCAGGCCTCGCGCCTTTGAATATCCTGTCGACGTAACCCGCCGCACGCCGGTAGATGTCGACCTGATTCTGCCCATAGCTAAGCAGACCACCGGCCTCCGCACCTTCCCGAAACGCGAATATGGATGGCAGACGATATATTTTTGCCTGTTCTGCGATCTGGAGTACTTGCTGAATAAGGAGCGGGTCGAGCGTGACGATGACTGCCCCTGCATTCTCCCGGGTCATATTTGAGAACGCGTTCTCGATCTCCACTGGCGTGCGCGCTTCTATCACCAGAACCGTGACGCCGGTCTGTTGCGCCGCTGCATGAACGTTCGCCCGTACTGCGGTATGGGCGGCGTTAGCTGGATTGACCAATACGGCAATGCGCGAAAGCTTGGGCATGATCGTGAGCAACAACTCCAGATGTTTGGAGCTGAGGTCGCCTGCGAGGTTTGTAAGTCCAGTGATGTTGCCCCCAGGCCGCGCCAGGCTCTTGACGAAGCCGGCGCCAACCGGATCGACAGACACCACCATGACAACGGGAATGGTGCCGGTAGCTTTTTGTGCTGCAATCACCCCGGGCGGCCCCAGCGCCATGATGGCGTCCACTTTCAGCTGCACCAGTTCCGCAGCCATGCCTAAAAGGCGCTCGTACTCACCGTTGGCGAACCGCCATTCAATGATCAGGTTCTCTCTCTCAACATAGCCGAGCTCACGCATTCTCCTAGGAAATGCGCCGTAGTAGTCCGAATCGAGTAAGGCTGGGCGACGACGCGGAGATAGAAAGCCTACACGCCACACCTTTCTCGCCGTCTGACCCAACACCGGCAATGCGAAACTGAGCGTCACGCTGGCAACAGCGGTGATGATGGAACGCCGCTTCAGCCTCACTCGATCACCTGCGTCGCCTGCAGCAAGACCGATTTCGGGAACGTGAAGTTCATGGCCTTGGCGGTCTTGAGGTTGATCAGGAAGTCGCAATTGGTCGGTTGCTCGACTGCAATATCAGACGGATTCTTTCCCTTGAGCACGCTGTCGATGATGGCCGCCACCCGCCGCGCGATTGCGGTGGTGTTCGCGGCATAACCCATTAGACCGCCCTCAGGCACGACGCGAGTGCTGCCGTACATCGCCGGCAGCCGCTCACGCGCGGCAAAGGCGATGATCCGGGCGCGCTCGGCGAACACAACATCACTCAGGCCCGGGTGCATCGCGTCGGGCCGTTCGCGCGCGATCTGGGCTAGTGCAGCATCGATTTCGGCTACGTCCATAACCACATGCCGCTGAAGCGTCACGCCCATGGCAACAGCATCGCGCCGGTAAGCCTGTCCGTATAGCACCAGGCTGTCGCGCTCCAGCTCGCTTATGGTGCCGACGCGGTTCAGGCCCGGGACAGATTCGCGCAAAAGTTGCAGGGCTCTTCCGCCGATCGAGACCGGTGGGCCTTTCACTCCGGTCAGGTTGGCGCCAGGGCGTGCCAGAGAGGCCACGAGGCCCTCCTGCACCGGGTCTGGGCCCAGGGCCGAGGTGACGATCGGAATTGAGGAGGTTGCCTGCAATAGTGCCCGCGCCTCGAAGCTTCCGACCGTCAGGATCACGGCGGGTTTGGCGGCGACCAGCTCAGCCGCCATTCCGGGGAGCAATGCAGGGTTGCTGTTTGCATACCGGTAGTCGATAACGATGTTGCGGGGTTCTTCGTAGCCGATTTCGCGCAGCGCGGGGATGACCGGCCAGATCTCCCTTCGCACATAGAGTGACAGCAGGCCGACCCGGTACACCTTGGGGGTTGTCTGCCCAAATGCCGGCAGCGCAGCGCCGAGCGTGACACCGCCGGCCATCGAGATGAAGGAACGTCTTAGCATCTGCCCTCCCCACATTCATCTGGTAGTGAAGCGGATCGTCGGGCGTGGCCTTCAAGAAGACCCGACACGTGCCGGCGCGTTCGAAATTATGCGCGTGAGAATTCGATTTGGCTACGGGCTCAAGGCCGCAGCCTGGAGGCGAAATCAGGACCCTATCGCCTATAGCTTTCGATTCCGAGATCGCGTTCAGATCTACGGCGATGCCGGTTTATCCCCTGTCCGTCAGGCCGCCATCCGCTTTCCTATAGCGCTTATCCGAAGGCTAAAAAGGCCGGGCAATTCGGCAAGACTGTAGATTTCGCGGTAAGAGCGCCATTAGGTGAAGACCCGAGCCGGATCGAGAAATTACCTTACGATTTTCGACGCCAGCTGGGCAAACTGAACGACTGCTTCCTGCCATGAAGAGTCGTTCAAGTCGCCCTCGTCGCCTGCTCGTGGCGGCAAACATACAAGCGACGCTGATCGGCCAGCCACGGCAACCGGGATCTTCATGTTGAATTGTGGGTTTTTCGCACAATCATCTACCACCTGGCGACCGAGGGCCTGGCGTAGCTGGCCCGGACCGCGTCGATCTACAAGGACGAGAAGTTTTCCGACCATGCGCCGCCGACGATCGGGTACAACTTCAGTTTATGAAATGGGTGCCGGCGTCAACTGGAGCCGAATATCCGCAGGTGAAGGCGTAAACGCGGCGCGGGTGGCCCGGGCCTGGCCTGACTGAACCACTTGATGCACCGCGGCGAGGTCACACGCGCGATCGATGACAGCGGCATCGCCCGGTACCGCGCGACCCCAGTCTAGCGGCGACTGAATTTCTGCGCTGTCTCGCGCAGCATCTGCACCAACCGCTGAGCCTGCGGCGGCAGTGTCGCATCGCGCCGCGTGGTGATACCCACATGTCGCTGCCACATGGAGCCCACGCCCTTCAGCGGACGCAGCAGGTTGGCGCCCTCCTCCCAGAACACCATCTCGTGCGGCACGAAGGTCAGGAAGTCGCTGTGCAGCAGCAGTGACTTCATCAACACAGCCGAGGTGGTTTCCACCTGCGCCTGGATCGGCTTGAGGCCGGACTGGGCAAAGAGTTCGTCCAGCGCCTTGCGCTCCAGCTCCCAGCGCCGCGCCAGCACCCAGGGGTAGGCCGCCAGGTCCTTGGCGCTGAGCGAACGCCGCTTTGCCAGCGGGTGGCCGACCCGCGCGACGATCACCGCGGTGTCGACATGCAGTGGCTCGTGCTGCAGTTCTGGATGGGCCGCGCTGCGCGGAATGGACGACAGTGCAAAAGCCACCTCGCCGCGCCGCACCATCGGCATCAGCGCCTCGTTCAATCCGTACTCGACGAACAGTCGCGCACCGGGCACCACCGCGCGCCAACGGTTCAGCGCCAGAGGCAGCAGTCGGCTGGCTTCCGAAGGACCGCAGCCGATGGAAAAACCGCTGGCATCGCGTGCATTCAGCGTGGCCACCGCATCCAACGCCACGTCCAGCTGCTGGTCGATGTGGCGGCCGTGGCTGACCAGCAGCGCGGCGGTCGGCGTGGCCTCGATACCCTGATTGTGGCGCCGCAGCAGCTGCACGCCCAGGTCGGCTTCGAGCGTCTTGATGCTGGCGCTGAGTGCCGGCTGCGACAAGCCCAGGCGTGCCGCGGCGGCGCTGATGCTGCCTTCGCTGAGCACCGCCGCCAGATAGCGCAGGCGGCGCAGGTCGAGTGGATTGGGCATCGTCTCAGTGTATGGCAAGCACTGTTTCAGTTGATACCGGATTCCAATACCGTGCCATAGAATCTTTGCACTGCCACCCACTTCGAGCACGGATGCACTCCATGAACACCAGCGCGTTGGTCGAACCCGATCGGGTTCACAAGACGGTCTACACCGACCAGCAGATTTTCGACATGGAGATGGAAAAAATCTGGGAACGCACCTGGGTCTACTGCGGTCATGAGTCGCAGGTGCCGAAGCCGGGCGACTACTACGCGGTGACCATTGGCCGCCAACCCATGATCATGGTGCGGCAGAGGGACGGCAGCGTGCAGGTGCTGTACAACCGTTGCCCGCACCGCGGCGTGCAGTTGGTGGGCAATCAGAAGGGCAACACCGGCAGCGCCTTTGTATGCTCGTACCACGCCTGGAGTTTCCATCTCGACGGCAAAGTGCGCGCCATTCCGCTGGCAAACGGCTACGAAGGTACACGCATGAACCGCGACAACCCGGACTGCAGCATGAAGCGCGCAGCCCGTGTTGACAGCTACCGCGGTTTTGTCTTCGTCAGCTTGTGTGCCGAGGGCCCGGACCTGAAGGAGTTTCTCGGCGAGGCACGCATCGCATTCGACGACATGTGCGATCGCTCACCGGTGGGCGAGGTCGAGGTGGTGCCGATCTGCCACCGCGTGATGCAGCACTCCAACTGGAAGTTCTTCATGGAGAACCAGCTCGACTCACTGCACCCCTCGGTGACGCACCAGTCCACCGGCATTTCCGCCGGTCGGGTAGAAAAGCGCTTGAAGGCCGAACAGGGCTCAGCTCCGCTGTACTACCACTACCTGTCGACCTTTGCCTCCAGCTTCGAACAGTGGGATGCGGTGCAGACCATCAACTTCCCGCACGGCCACGGCATCCTGAAGGCCTATATGGGTCTGCGACCACGCGACCCGGACACCCTGGAACACGAGGCGCTGCTGAAGACGGCCTACGGCGCGGAAAAGGCCGAGGAATACCTGTCTCGCAGCATCCACCACGTGCTGGTATACCCCTACCTGTCGGTGCAGTCGCCGCTGCAACAGCTACGCTGCTTGCGGCCAGTGGGGCCCGACAAGACCTTGTCGGAAATCTGGCACTTCCGCCTGAAGGGTGCCCCCGAGGCTATCTACAGACGTAGCCTGTGGTACTACAACCTGGTGAATTCGCCGGCGACGATGATCAACGCCGACGACCTCGAGAACTGGACCAAGGGCCAGTGGGGCCTGCAATCCAACGGCGGTGACTGGGTCAGCTTCCACCGCCATTTCGGCGACGACCGTGTCGAAGGCGGCGTTACCTACTCGAACCACGGCACGTCGGAAGCGGTGATGCGCAATCAATTCAGCGCCTGGTCCACCTACATGCAAGCCGAATGATCGCGGGAGCCTGACCATGAGCAAGGACGCCACCATCCCGAGCGCGGGACCAGACTTCGAAAACCTGCTCGGCCAAGACGTGGTGATCGAAGCCACCCGGGCCGACGACACCCGTACCGGCGCGCAACGCATCGAACCAGACCACTCGCCACGTGCACGACCAGGCGAAGGCGCGCATGTGCTGGCGCCAGCGCTGAAGGTGGGCTACGAATTGCAACAGGAGGTTGAGCAGTTGTTGTATCGTCAGGCCGAGCTGCTGGACGCCAAGCAGTGGCAGGCCTGGATGGACCTGTTCGACGTTCAGGGGGTGTACTGGATGCCGGTGCAGCCCGAGCAGACCGACTGGCAAGGCTCGCCGTCGATCTTTGCCGAGGACAAGCTGATGATGGAGATACGCATGGGCCGTGTCACGCATCCCAACGCCTGGTCGCAAGCGCCAATGTGGGAGACGAACCACCTGGTCAGCCATGTCGCCATCGAAGCCGCCGACAGCCAGACCGTGCAGGTGCGCTCGCGCTTCCACATGATGGAGCTGCGCCGCGATTCGGTGCGCCACTTCGGAGGCAGCTACCGCCACAGCCTGGTGCGCGAGGCCTCGGGTGCGCTGCGCATCCGATTGCAGCGCGTCGACCTGTTCAATGGCCAGGCGCCCTTCGATTACGTGCTCCAGATCTGGGTCTGATACGGCACAATCGCGCGCACAGTTCTTGCATTCCGGCGTTTGCGCTGGCGTGCGGGAACCGATCGAAATCACCACGAAAGGAAGATGATCATGCTCAAGCCGAACCGTTCCAAGCCGTTGTCGCTGGCTGTCGCTGCCTGCCTGCTGATGGGCGCGCCGCTGGCCGACGCGGCCGACAAAGTCAAGGTCGGCTTTGTCAGCACCTTATCCGGCCCGTCCTCAGCCCTGGGTGTCGACATTCGCGACGGCTTCCTGCTGGCGGTGAAACTCAACGGCGGCAAGCTCGGCGGCCTGCCGGCCGAGGTGCTGGTCAGTGACGACCAGTTCAAGCCGGATGTGGCCAAGCAGTTGTTCGAAAAGCACATCAAGCGCGACAAGGTCGATTTCATGACCGGCGTGGTGTTCTCCAACATCATGCTGGCCGCGCTGCCCGAAGCGCTGGACAACAACGTCATCTACATCAGCCCGAACGCCGCCCCGTCGTCAATTGCCGGGAAGGACTGCAATCCTCTATTCTTCGCAGTGTCGTGGCCGAACGACGCCTACCACGAGGCGGCCGGACAACTCGCCAATCAGCGCGACCTGAAAAGCGTGTACCTGGTGGCGCCGAACTACCAGGCCGGCAAGGACTCGCTGGCCGGCTTCAAACGCATGTTCAAGGGCCAGGTGGTGGGCGAGAACTACACCAAACTTGGCCAGCTGGACTATGCGGCCGAGCTGGCGGAGATCCGCGCCGCCAAGCCGCAGGCGGTGTATATCTTCCTGCCGGGCGGCATGGGCATCAACTTCATCAAGCAGTACGTGGGTGCCGGCCTGGGCAAGGAAACCACGTTGCTGCTGCCGGGCTTCAGTGCCGACCAGGACGTCATCAAGCCAGTGGGGGAGTCGATGGCGGGCCTGTTCAATACCGCGCACTGGTCGCCGGACTTCTCCAACGCCGCCAATCAGAAGTTCATGACCGAATTCCAGAAGGAGTACGGTCGCATCCCGACGCTGTACGCTTCGCAGGGCTACGACGCGGCGCAGCTGATCAACGCTGGCGTTCGCGACGTCAAAGGCAATCTGAATAACCCCGAGGCGCTGCGCAAGGCGCTGAAGGCCGCACGATTCGACTCGGTGCGCGGCCCCTTCAAGTTCAACACCAACCAGTACCCGATCCAGAACTACTATGTGCGCGTGGTCGGCAACAACCCGAAGGGCGGCGGGCTGATCAACAAATCCTTTGACCAACCCATCCTGCGCGATCGAGGCGACGCCTACGTGCAGGACTGCAAGATGAAGAATTAAGAACACACGGCTCCGCATGACAGGCCTTCTCGTTATCGAGCAGCTTCTGAACGGGCTGCAGTTCGGCCTGATGTTGTTCCTGTTGGCGGCCGGATTGACGCTGGTCTTCGGCGTCATGGACATGATCAACCTGGCGCACGGTTCGCTTTATATGGTGGGCGCGTTCCTGGCGGCCTGGCTGGTGGCACTGAGCGGATCCTTCGTACTCGGCGTCATCGGCGCAGTGATCTTGACCGGGCTGTTCGGCATGGCACTTGAGTATGGCCTGCTTCGCTCGCTGTACGTGCGTGACCACCTGTCGCAGGTGCTGGCCACCTTCGCGCTGATCCTGATCCTGAACGACGGCGTGAAGATGATCTTCGGCAACGACCTGCCACTGTCGGCGCCGCAGGCGCTGGCCGGTTCGGTGGAGTTGCTGCCCAGTCTTCACTACCCGGCCTACCGTCTGCTGATCCTGGGGGTCGGGCTGCTGCTGGCGCTGCTGATGTACCTGCTGGTGCAAAAGACGCGCCTGGGAGCGCTTGTGCGCGCCGGCGCCTCGAACCGCGAGATGAGCATCGCCATGGGCGTGAACATCCAGCGCCTGTTCACGCTGGTGTTCGGCATCGGTGCGGCGCTGTGCGCTGTGGCCGGCGCATTGCTTGGCCCTTTGCTGGCGGTGCAGGTGGGCATGGGCGAGAACATCCTGATCCTGGCCTTCGTGGTGGTGGTTATCGGTGGCATTGGCTCGATTCGCGGCGCTCTGATCGGTGCGATCCTGGTCGGCTGCATCGACACGCTCGGGCGAAGCCTGCTGCAGCACGCGCTGCGCGAAGTGTTGCCACCGCAATGGGCCAGCGCGGCGGGGCCGGCCATTGCCTCGATCGCGGTCTACGTTTTCATGGCGGCGGTGCTGGCGCTCAAACCGCAGGGCCTGTTCCCTGTTCGCGCCTGATGGGCCGCTATGCCCAACAGCGCCGCGCCGCGGCCTTGTTGCTGCTGATCTGCGCCATCGCCTTGCCCTGGGCCTTGCAATGGATGGGCATGGACTACTACCTCAGCTTGGCCAGCCGAGTGCTGGTGTACGCCATCGCTGCCACCAGCCTGAACCTGGTGTTGGGTTATGGCGGGCTGGTGTCCTTCGGCCATGCCGCCTTTGTCGGGCTCGGCGCTTACGTCACCGCCATCCTGATCAGCGAGGGCGTGCCCTCCGGCGGTGTGCATCTGCTGGCCACGGTAGGGATCAGCGCGCTGGTGGCGTTGGTGATCGGCGCTATCTCGCTGCGCACGCGCGGCGTGTACTTCATCATGATCACGCTGGCTTTCGCACAGATGTTGTTCTACCTGGCGAACTCGATCAAGGCCTATGGCGGCGATGAGGGCCTGAACATCCGCACCCGTTCGCAGTTCGGCTTCGAAGGCTTCGGCCTGGACCTGAAAAACGACCAGGTCTTCTACTACGTCGCGCTGACGGCACTGGTGCTGGCCATGCTGGCGCTGGCGCGCTTCGTGCCGTCGCGATTCGGCCGCGCAGTGCAGGCGCTGCGCGACGACGACGTACGCGCCGAAGCGCTGGGCTTTCCGACATATCGCTACAAGCTGATCGTCTTTGTGATCGCCGGCGCCTGCGGCGGCATCGCCGGCGCGCTGTATGTCAATCTCACAGGTTATGTCAATCCGAACCTGTTGCACTGGACGCAGTCCGGCACCTTGATGGTGATGGTCATCCTGGGCGGTGTGGCCAGTGTCTGGGGAGGCCTGGCCGGTGCAGCGGCGCTGCTGCTTCTGCAGGAAACGCTGTCGGCCTACACCCAGCATTGGGAATTCTGGACCGGTTGGGTGTTGTTGGCAGTGGTGCTGTTCGCGCGTCGCGGGCTGGCGGGTTTGTTCGCTGCGCGGATGGACAAGCCGTGAGCGTGCTGCTCGACGTGCGTGGTTTGAGCAAGCACTTTGGCGGCCTGCTGGCGAACGATGATGTCACCCTGCAGGTGCGCGCCGGCGAGGTGCATGCGCTGATCGGACCGAACGGCGCGGGCAAGACCACGCTGGTATCGCAGCTGACCGGGCAACTGGCCAGCGACAGCGGCACCGTGCATTTCAACGGCCAAGACATCAGCAACTTGAGCACGCACCAGCGTGCGCGCCGCGGCTTGGTGCGTTCGTTCCAGATCACCCGCTTGTTGAAGAGCTTTTCGGTGCTCGACAACGTGGCGCTGGCGGTGCAGGCTGTATCGGGCAGCAGCCTCAATGCCTGGCGCCCGGCGGCGCGAGAGACGGCGCTGTTCGCTGCCGCAAACACCTTGCTGGCGAATATCGGGCTGCAGGACAAGGCCGGGCACGGCGTGGACCAGTTGTCGCACGGCGAGCGCCGGGCTCTCGAAGTCGGCATGGCGCTGGCCAGCCGACCAAAGCTGGTGCTGCTGGACGAACCGATGGCCGGCATGGGACCGGACGAGTCGGTACGCATGGAACAATTGATCCAGGACATGCGCGCGCGCATCACCGTGGTGCTGATCGAACACGATGTCGATGCGGTGTTCCGCCTGGCAGACCGCGTGTCGGTGCTGGTGGGCGGACGCATCATCGCCAGTGGGCCACCCAACGAGGTGCGGCGCGACCCCGAGGTGATGGCGGCCTACCTGGGCGAGGGCGCTGTCGAATGAATACGCCAGACACTGCCACACAGCCGCTGCTGCAGGTCGAAGGCCTGCACAGCGGTTATGCCGGTGCCCCGGTGCTGTTCGACATTGACATGCAAGTGGGCGCGGCCGAAATCGTCGGCATCGTCGGGCGCAACGGCATGGGCAAGACCACCTTGGTACGCTCGCTGCTGGGACTGCTGCGGCCGTCGTCGGGCAAGCTCCATTTTGACGGCCACGCTGTGACCGGACTGCCGGCGCACCGCATCGCCCGGCTGGGCATCGCGTTGGTGCCCGAAGGCCGGCAGATCTTTCCCAACCTCAGCGTCAGCGAACACCTCAGCGCCTTTGTGCGGCCCTCGCCGGATGGCGACAGCGCCTGGGACACGGACCGTGTGTTCGAACTGTTTCCGCGGCTGGCGCAACGGCGCCAGCACATGGGCAACCAGTTGTCGGGCGGCGAGCAGCAGATGCTGGCGATCGGCCGCGCGCTGGTGACAAATCCCAAGCTGCTGATCCTGGACGAAGCCACCGAAGGCCTGGCGCCACTGGTGCGCGAAGAAATCTGGCGTGTGCTGGCACTGCTGCGCGAAGCCGGCCACGCGATGATCGTTATCGACAAGTACGTGCAACGTCTGATCGAGCTAGCCGACCGCCAGCTGATCGTCGAAAAAGGCCGCATCGCCTGGAGCGGCAGCTCGGCCCAGTTGGATGCCGACCGCGAGCTCTGGCACCGATATCTGGGCCTGTGAGCCGCACCTCGCGACGATGCGCAGCGTCCGAGACTGCTCAGCTGGCGTTCGGTGGCCCCGCAATGGGCATTTCTGGCAACTCAAGCCGACCGTGAAGGGTTCGACGCGCGGCCGAACAACGCGTGAACCAGTGCGCGCATCCACTTGTGCACCGGGTCGTGATCGGTGCTGCCGTGCCACACCAGACGCACCTCGTACGACGGTGCGCCAGGAATACCCCAAACCCGGAAGTCATAGCGCTGGCTCAACTGGCGTGCATACATCTGCGGAACGATGGACAACAAGTCGGTGTTCAGCGCCAGCTCGGGCAATGCGCCAAAGTGGCGCGCTCGCAGCACGATGCGGTGCTCCAGCTTCATGCGCGCCAGCATCTTCTCGACACTGCCGTGAAACGTGGCGGTAGGTGCGGCGACCACAAACGACGCCTGGGCCAACTGGGCAAGTGTCAGGTTGCCCCCACTGCGACCGGTTGGCGGCCGCCAGTCCTGTGAAGAGATCGCGACGTATTGCTCGCGAAACAACAGGGCGGTCCGGATGCCCTTGTGCCGCGGCTGCAAGATACCGATGGCCAGGTCGATGTCGCGCGCCTCCAGTGCCGCGGCCACCTGATCCGCCGCCACGGAAATATTCGACAGATGGGATCCCGGGGCCTGACTGCGCAAGGCGCCCGCCAACCCGGGCAGAAATAACATCTCCCCAAGGTCCGACAACGACAACCGCCAGTGCATATCACTATCGGCCGGCACGAACGTTTCGCGCCCGGACACCAGCGCTTCGAGTTGCTGCAACTGCGACAAGACCGCAGGCGCGAGTTGCTCACACAGGCGCGTCGGCTTCAAGCCAGAGGGCGCCCGGACGAAAAGCTCATCATCAAAGTGATAACGCAGCCGAGCAAGTGCGTTGCTGGTGGCCGGTTGCGACAAGGCCAGCGCCTTGCCGGCCCGCGTTACGGATCCGCAGCGATGAATTGCCGCCAGCACCCGCAGCAGATTGAGATCCAGCTGGCGAAAGTTCATGCCAACAGGCCTTGTACGGCGCCCAAGGGTTGACCCGAATTATTCATCGCATCAATGTAGCGCATTCAATATCCCGATTTGCCAAATGATGCCTTACTGCGTAAATTGCGCCAAGCCAGGTGTGTGACAACCATCGAACCAGGTCGCGATTCCTCAATTTTCACAACCACGGCAAACGTCCATCGATGTCAATAACTACACCCACCAGCGACACGCCCTACCTTGTCCGGAATACCCCGGGGGCTGGCCGTGGCTGAGCGTTCATTTGCCCAGGAAGTCCAGAAGCTGCGCCTGGGCGAAGGCGAGGAGTTCCGCGGCGAAGGCATCCTGGCTGTGACCAAGGCCTTGTTGCAGTCGGGCGTGGCCTATGTGGCCGGCTACCAGGGCGCGCCAATCTCGCACCTGATGGACGTATTGACCGACGCCAACGACATCCTGCAGGAACTCGGCGTGCGTTTTGAACACAGCGCCTCGGAGGCCACCGCCGCCGCTACGCTGGCGGCCTCGGTGCACTATCCCTTGCGCGGTGCTGTGACGTTCAAGTCCACGGTCGGCACCAACGTCGCCTCCGACGCGCTGGCCAACCTGGCCTCGGGCGGCGTCACCGGCGGCGCGATGCTGATCGTCGGTGAGGATTACGGCGAAGGTTCCAGCATCATGCAGGAGCGTTCGCACGCCTTTGCGATGAAATCACAGGTCTGGCTGATCGATCCGCGGCCGAACCTGCCATCGATCGTGCGGGCGGTCGAAACCGGCTTCGAACTGTCCGAGGCCAGCCACACGCCGGTGATGCTGGAGTTGCGCATCCGCGCCTGCCATGTGCATGGCCGCTTCACGACCCGCGACAACGTCAAACCAGCGTTCACACTCAAGGATGCAATGGAACGGCCCCGGCGCGATGTCAGCCGAATCGTGTTGCCGCCCTCGAGCTACCTGCATGAACAGGAAAAAATCACGTCGCGCTGGCCAGCGGCCGTCAAATTCATTCAGGAGCGCGGGCTCAACGAATTCTTCGCCAACGACGCGCAGGACTTCGGTATCGTGATGCAGGGCGGGCTGTACAACAGCGTGCTGCGCTCGCTGACGCTGCTGGGCCTGGCCGACGCGTTCGGCGACACACAGGTACCGCTGTATGTACTCAACATCACCTATCCGCTGATCGATGCAGAGTTCACGCGGTTTTGTGCCGGCAAACGTGCCATTCTGATCGTCGAGGAGGGGCAACCGGATTTCATCGAACAGGCGGTCCACAGTATCTTGCGGCGCGCCGATGTCCAGACCCGCGTCCATGGCAAGGACATGCTGCAAATGGCCGGCGAATACACCGGTGGCGTGGTGCTCGCGGGCGTCGCGGCCTTCATCCACGCCTATGCACCAGCACTGCCGCAGAGCCGCAACCTGCCGCCGGCCGCCCTGCCCGTGTCCAGCGTGCTGGCACGCGTCGGCGACAACCCAGCGACCATTGCGATCAAGGCGGCCGTGGACGAAGTACAGGGCCGGCCGCCGTCGTTTTGCACCGGTTGCCCCGAACGCCCGATCTTCACGGCCATGAAACTGCTGGAGAGCGAACTCGGACAGCACCATATCAGTTGCGACATCGGTTGCCACCTGTTCTCCATCTTGCCGCCATTCAACATCGGCGCCACCACCATGGGTTATGGACTGGGCTGGGCCGGCGCATCGGCCTTCAACACCCGCGACACCGCCAAGCGCACGATCGCGATGATGGGCGACGGTGGCTTCTGGCACAACGGCCTGACCAGCGGCGTCGGCAATGCGGTATTCAACAAGAGCGACAACCTGCTGCTGGTCGTCGACAACGGTTATTCGGCAGCCACTGGCGGACAGGACGTGATGTCGTCCACGGCCACCAACACGATCCGTAGCACCAACAATCCGATCGAGAAGGCAGTGCGTGGCGTGGGCGTGAACTGGACGCGCACCGTCACCAATACCTACAGCCTGCAGCAAATGCGTGATGCCTTGCGAGAGGCCTTGACGACCACCGACAAGGGCCCCAAGGTCGTGATCGCACAGAGCGAATGCATGCTGAACCGGCAGCGACGCGTCAAGCCGCAGGTGCGCAAACGCATTGAAAGCGGCGAACGCGTGGTGCGCGAACGATTTGGCATCGACCCCGACACCTGCACCGGTGACCACTCGTGTATCCGCCTGTCCGGTTGTCCGTCGCTGACCATCAAGCCCAATCCGGACCCCCTGCGCAGCGACCCGATCGCCACCGTGATCGACAGTTGCGTCGGCTGCGGCCTGTGCGGCGAGGTAGCCCATGCAGCGGTTTTGTGCCCATCGTTCTATCGCGCCGACATCGTGAACAACCCGTCGGCGTGGGACCGCTTCAAATTGCGCCTGCGCAAGCGCGTGATCGGCTGGCTGCAGGACCGCATCGAGCGCCGGCTCGACGGGTTGGCCGCAGTGCGCAGCACGGAGGTTGCAGTATGAGCACCCTGGACCATTCAACGTCCGCGCGAGCCATGGTGCCAACACCTGACGGCCAGCGCTGCATCACCATCGCCATCCTGGCGATGGGCGGCGAGGGCGGCGGCGTGCTCGCCGACTGGCTGGTCGACCTCGCCGAGCAGAACGCTCACTACGCCCAGACCACCTCCGTGCCCGGTGTCGCGCAGCGTACCGGCGCAACCGTGTATTACCTTGAAATGTTCCCGGTGTGGGCGGCGCCGGCTGGCCGGCTTCCGGTTATGGCGCTGAGCCCGGTGCCAGGTGAGGTGGACATCGTCATCGCCTCGGAACTGATGGAGGCAGGCCGCGCCCTGCAGCGCGGCCTGGTAACGGCCGATCGCACAACCCTCATTACGTCGACGCATCGGGTGTATTCCATGACCGAACGCACGGCCATGGGTGATGGACGCGTCGATGCAGACAAGTTGCTCGCCGGCGGTCGGCATGCGGCGCGCCACTTCGTCAGCGCGAACTTTGCCGAACTGGCCGAGCAAAGCGGCAGCCTGATCGGCGCCAGCCTGTGCGGCGCGCTGTGCGCGACTGGCCGGTTGCCGTTTGATCGTGCGGCCTTCGAAGCGACGATCACCCGCGCCGGCGTAGGCGTCTCGGCCAGCTTGCGCGCCTTCGCCGCCGGCCATGCCGCAGCGCTCGCAGTTCCACCCGAATCAGTGGCGTCGCCCTCCACGGATGGCAGCCAGGCAGCAGCAACGGCGGTCGGCCCGCGCCTGGCCACGCAGGCCCGGCGCATCCGCAGCGACTTCCCCGCGGCCTGTCATGCGACGCTCACCGCCGGCGTGTTGAGGTCGGCCGATTACCAGGACGTCGATTACGCGGCCCATTACCTCGACCGGTTGCAGCCACTGGCACGCATACTGGCTGATGCTGCGCACACGCCCCCCGCCCAAAGCGCCGAACTGATGAACGAAACCGCGCGCCACCTCGCCTTGTGGATGAGCTATGAAGACACCATCCGCGTGGCCGACCTCAAGACGCGGCGGGCGCGATTCGAGCGGGTACAGGGTGAGGTGCGTTTGTCGGACAGCCAGCATCTTGGCATTCACGAATTCCTGCATCCGCGCATCGAGGAGATCGCGGACACCATGCCGGCAGCCATGGGCCGCTGGCTGCTGGCCACTGCCTGGGCACGTGCCTGCGTCGCGCCGTTCACCCGCAGGGGTCGCACCGTGCAAACCAGTTCCGTTGGCGGCTACCTGATGATGTACGCCATCGCAAGCCTTCGCGGCATGCGCCGCCGCTCTTTGCGCTTCCAGGTCGAGCACCAGCGTATCGACGCCTGGCTGGAAAGTGTCACGCAGCAGGCCGCCACAAGACCCTTGCTGGCGCTGGAAATCGCACGCCTGCAGCGACTGGTCAAGGGTTATGGCGACACCCATGCACGTGGCTGGGGCAACTTCCAGCGCATCATGGCGCAATTGCCGCGCCTGCAAGACATGCGCGACGGCGCCGACCGGTTGCGCGCCATGCAAGCTGCCGCATTGGCGGACGACAGCGGAAATGTGCTGCGCGATCTTCTGGTTCCCGTAACCTGACTCTGCATCGAACCCGTCCGAGACCCTGTCGCTCTGCATTCCCATGCTTTACCCACCTCGAAATCACAAGGAGACAACAACCATGAAAAAGCGCCATCTCATCAAGACCGCTGCTGCACTGCTGATCGCGGCCAGCTTCGCCACCACCGCCTCGGCGCAGGAAGTGACCCTGCGCCTGGTCAGCGCGTTTGCTGAAAACGGCATCTATGTCCAGCGGCTGATGCCGTGGATCACCAAAGTCAACGCCGAAGGCAAAGGCGTGCTGCAGCTCAATTTCCTCGGCGGCCCCAAGGCGATTCCACCGTTCGAGGCGGGAAATGCGGTGAAGACTGGTGTCGTGGATATGGCGTTGGCCACCGGAGCGTTCTATACCAATGTCATGCCCGAAGCAGATTTCCTCAAGCTGACGCAGATCACGGTCGCGGAGCAGCGCAAGAACGGCGCCTTCGATGCGATCAACAAGGTCTGGAACGAAAAGGGCAATATGCAATATCTGGCGCGTATGGTCGAGAACCAGCCGTTTCACATCTATACCAACAAGAAGGTCGACAAGCCCGACCTGACAGGATTGAAAATCCGCATCACACCGGTTTACCGCGATTTCTTCCAGTCGCTCAACGCCAACGTCGTCACAACGCCACCGGGCGAGGTCTATACCGCACTCGAGCGCGGCGTGGTCGACGGATACGGTTGGCCCATCGGAGGCATCTTCGACTTCAACTGGCAGGAAAAGACCAAGTTCCGCATCGACCCCGGTTTCTATGATGCCGAAGTTTCACTCATCATGAACCTGCCGGCCTGGAAGAAACTGACCGAGCCACAACGTGTTTACTTGAACAAGCAACTGCTGGTGCTCGAGGCCGAAAACGGTTTCTGGATTCAATACGCCAAAGACGAGACCACACGCCAGGAGAAAGCGGGCATTGAGACCATCCGCTTCGACCCTGCCGCATCCAAGGCCTACCGCGACGGCGCCTACACCACCGGCTGGGCAGCGGCAATGAAGCAGAGCCCCGAGATCGCAACACGCTTCAAGACATTGTTCGCCAAGTGACTCTGCAACGTGTGTCCGACGCCTATGGCCGGCTGCTGGCGGCGCTGGCGCTGGTCGGCTGCGCCATTCTGATGGCCATGTTGCTGATCATCGTAGCTGACGTGCTGCTGCGCAACATTGCCGTCCCCGGCATGCCGCGCGGACTGGCGTGGAGCAATGAAATCTCCGAGCTGATGCTCTACCTGATCACCATGACGGTGGCACCCTGGCTGCTGCGCCAGGGCCAGCACATCCGGGTCGACATTGTGCTGCAGGCGATTCCGCGCCAACTGGCCTGGCGCCTGGAATGGGTCAGCGATGTCATCGGACTAGGCTGCTGCTGCGTCATTGCCTGGTATGGCAGCCAGGCGGCGTGGTCCAGTTATGTCTCGGGTGCGGTCAACATCAAGACGCTGGTCACACCGGAATGGTGGGCGCTGACGCCGCTGCCAGTGGTGTTCGTGATGCTGGCGCTGGAAATGCTGTTTCGCATGACGCGCCTGTACCAGGGCGAGCGCGGTCCGCGCCACGACGCGGTGAGCGCAGCATGATCGGCACCGGCACTCCCTGGTACCGTGGCGCGGTGCGCCGCGGGTCTCCCTTCCAGCATTTGGTCAGGACAACATGATGAGTGCATGGGCCCTGTCCGCCTGGATGATGCTGGGAGGCTCCACCATTTTGCTGTTTATCGGCATGCCGGTGGCATTGACTTTCATTACCGTCAACATCATCGGCGCGTGGCTGTATATGGGCGGCGAAGCCGGCCTGGCGCAATTGGCGCGCTCGAGCGTCAGTTCGGTGACGGCGTTTTCGCTCACGCCCATTCCTTTATTCGTGCTGATGGGAGAGGTCCTGTTCCACACCGGTCTGGCGCTCAAGGTCATCGAAGGCGTGGAGCGGCTGATCAAACATGTGCCCGGGCGACTGGCGGTCGTGGCGGTGGTCGCCGGCACCGTGTTCTCGGCGATATCGGGCTCGACCATCGCCACCACGGCGATGCTGGGCTCGCTGATGTTGCCGATCATGTTGTCGCGCGGGTATCACCCGACCATCGCTGCCGGTCCGATCATGGCGATCGGCGCGGTTGACATGCTGATTCCACCGTCGGCCCTGACCGTGCTGTTGGGTTCACTGTCGGGTATCTCGATATCCAAGCTGCTCATCGGTGGCGTGTTGCCGGGCGTCATCCTGTCGGTGGCGTTCGTGGCGTGGATCGTGATACGGGTGTCGATCAGCCCGCAGTTGGCGCCGGTGGATCCGGAAGATGCCATCGTGCACCGAGGCTGGGCACGCTGGAGTCTGTTCTTCGGCTATGTCCTGCCCACACTCTCAATCTTCGGCGTCGTGGTCGGCGCGCTGGTCGCGGGTTGGGCCACACCAACCGAATGTGCCGCGCTGGGCGCTTTCGCGACGATGGCACTGGCCATGGCCTATCGGGCGCTGACGCTGGACGCGTTGATCAAGGCGCTCAAGGGCACGGCTGGGATCTCGGGCATGATCCTTTTCATCATCCTGGGCGCCACGACGTTTGCGCAGATCCTGTCGTTCTCTGGCGCCAGCAACGGGCTGGTGCAGATGATCACCGGCCAAGGCCTGTCGACCGAAATGATCATCGTGGGCATGATGGCGATGCTGATATTCCTGGGCATCTTCGTCGACCAGATCAGCATGATGATGATCACGCTGCCGATCTTCATGCCGATTGTGCAGGTGCTGGCAATTGACCCGGTATGGTTCGGCGTGATGTTTCTGATCTGCATGCAGTTGGGTCTGCTGCTGCCGCCGCATGGCCTGCTGTTGATGACCATGCGGGGTGTCGCACCTCCCTCGGTGACGATGGCGCATATTTTCGTGGCGGTCATCCCGTACGTATTGATGAGCCTGATCTTGCTGACGGCGGTGTTTTTCGTGCCGGGAATTGCAACCTGGTTGCCGGGCTGGATCGGCTGACGCCTGCAACTGGAAAGCCGGAGCTTGCGAAAGCGCGCAGGCTGAACGGTTCAAGCGTGCCAACAGCCATCGAGAGTACCCAAAGCATTTGATGCCCGTGCGCACGGCGGGCGGTGTCATCAATATCTGAGCGCACTGCAGGAGGCCGAGCTTCTGGACCTGTTCACCGTCAAGGCTGCCGTAGCGGCACAGGCCGCCTCTAAAAACACTGCGCCAATGGGTACTTGAAGTGGTCGGGCACCAGGCTGAACTGGGTCGGCCAGCGCGATCAGGCGATGGAGGGCTTCATCCTCGCGCAAAGCACAAATGCCCTGGCGTCGTTGCCAGTGTTTGTTGCTGACCACAACCGGATACCCTGGGTCGAGCGGTCAGCCACGATTGCCACGAATTTCAAGTGCGATCGTGGGTTTTTTGCGCAGTCATCTATCACCTGGCGGCTGATGGGCTTGCGTCCAAGGCCCGGATCGCGTCGATCTACAAGGCCAAGAAATTTTCCGATCATGCGCCGCTGGCGATCGGGTACGACTTCAGTTCGTGAAGTTGGTACCAGCGTCCAGTGGCGCTGAATATCTGCAAGTCGTTGCGGACCTTCGGTTTGTCGTCGTGGATAGCCGCTTTGCGCGATAGCCGACGTGGCCCGAAGGGCATTGCAACCATTCAATGGTGACCATCCGCCATCGGGCGCTGGGAATGTCCGGGCGGCTGGAAAAGGAGACTCGCGCTCCGCCATCAGCTCTTGACGGCCAATTCAAGACGATCGCGTCAAGCCGCTTTCCGGTGCCACGATGACAAGCTCGGCGGCGCGCATCATTCCCGACGACCGGCGCAAAGTTGCAGGTGCTGGCCGATCTCGACCAGCGTCCGCTCGAGTTGCTCGAAATCT
>JBKJRR010000233.1:0-18200 GCA_046594635.1 Burkholderiaceae bacterium | reverse complement strand
CAGACCATGCTCAAGAACAAGACGCGCTCGATCCGGGCCATGCTCGATGGCATGAGTCGCTCCGGGGCGGTTCGCATCGATTCGCGCGAAGCCGAGCCCACCGCCACCAGCATGGTGGTGGTGCTGACCTACTGGCTGAGCTTTGAATATGCGCGTGACCCGCGCAATGCGCTGGAGCCGGAAAGCGCGCAAAGCGCCTTGCTGCGCGGTGCGCACCATGTGCTCAATCTGCTGGTACCGTATCTGGAGCCGGCGCAACGCCAACACCTGCTGACGCTCGTTGACGCCTATAGCCATGCGACATCGGGGCCGCCTCCCTGAAGACGACTGGCGCCCGATAGCACCGCGCGTGTCACTCCCCCCAGGGCAGCATCAGCGTCAACACCGATAACTTGGCGAACTCGGGCTCGAAACCATCGATGATCTTCTGCGGATCGGGGCACATCCCGATATCGGTGATGACACCGAACTGCACCCCACCGCCGTAACTCAGAATCGACACGCCCAGCCCGACGTTGCCGCTTTGCGGCACCCAGAAAAGGCTTTGCTCCAGCGTAGAGCCCAGGAACTGCAACTTTTCGCGTGGCCCCGGTACGTTGGTCATGACCGCCGTGGTCTTGCGCGCAAACAGGCCCAGCATGGCGTCCTGGGCCGGTTTGATCAGCAGCCCCGCCACAGCCAGCAGACCAAATGCCAGCAAGGGCTGCGTGCTGCCCTTGAGCTGCGCCATGCGCCGGCGAACCTCGTAGACCCGTTCGACCGGATTTTCCAGACCGATTGGCAACACCACCGGCGCCAGGCCAAAGCGGTTGCCCAGCTTGTAGGCCTCCTCCATCGGCCGCAGATTGACCGGCACCATGGCACGGATCTCCTGGCCCGCAATCGTGTCGCCCTTGTCGTGCAGGTAGGCACCAATGGCACCGGCGACACAGCTGAGCAAGACATCATTGATCGAACAATTCAGGGCCTTGCCCACCGCCTTGACCTCTTCGAGCGGTATCGGGGCACACCAGGCCACCCGCTTTCGGTTGGCAGGTGTGCCCTTGAGACGGGTCAGCGAATCATCGGGCATCAGCAACAGTGCACCGGCGTCGCGCACCAGTTGCAAGGCCAGGCGTGCCATGTCCACACCTCCAGCCACTCCTTTTTCCATGCCTTTTTGGGGTTCGATCAGCAGATCGAAGGCATTGGCCACTCCGGTGCCGGCGCTGCCCAGGGCCTTGACGGCGAGATCCGTGAAGGGCTTGAGCAGCGTGTCGGCCACCCAGTCCTGCGCGCCGTGGCGGCCGTCGCCCGATGGCGGGGAACGTGGTTTGCGTTGCGGCGGTGCGGCGCCGCCATCGACCAGCGACTGTGTCACCGAAATCAGCGCAATACCGTCGGCGATGCAATGGTGGATACGCACCATCATGGCCGAACCCCCCTGGTAGTCCTCGACCAGGTGGAATTGCCACAAGGGGTGCGCCATGTCCAGCGGCGTCATGGCCAGTTCGCCCAGACGCTCCTGCAAGGCCTCCTGTTCGCGCCCGCGCGGCTTGCGCGCCAGCGACTCGGTCACCACATGGCGATTGATATCAAAGTCGTCATCCTGCAGCCAGGTTGCACCGGCAGCATCCTGCTCCACACGCTGGCAAAACCGCGGATACTTGAGCAGCCTTTCAGTGATGCGCTCGCACAATTCAGCCCTGCGTATACCCGGCTTGAGCACCCAGACGCCGACAATCATCATCAGGTTGGCGTCGCAATCCATGCGCAGCCACGCGGTATCGACCTTGCTCATGCGCTCGCCGCGCAGGCCCAAGGTGCCACCGACGGCACTGCTCACGTTGTCGCGCACACTGCGCGCGGCCTGACCCGCGATCTTGCGCGATCGGCGCACGGCCGGCGCCGCAATTTCGCGGACACCTGGCTGAGACCGTCCGTTCGTGATTCGGGTAACCATGCGGTGTGTCTCCTTGATCGCCAGGGTCATGCACCGGCCCGAAAAAGCGACGGCTGCTGACCCGAGTCTATTGTGTCGGCAAACTGGGCCTTAAGATATCGGCTTCCATTGCCGACGAAGCCGGGGCCCTCATGGCTTCGAACCCTGCAACCCAGCAACACCCTCAACGGAGCAATACCATGGCCGACCTGAAAAAGAAGTTTGAAGCCGCCGCCGCCAATTCGAAGAACCTGAGCGAGCGTCCCGACAACGCGACGATGCTCAAGATCTACGCGCTCTACAAGCAAGGCAGCCTGGGCGATGTCACCGACAAAAAGCCTGGTTTTTCCGACATGGTGGGTCGCGCAAAATGGGATGCCTGGAATGGGCTCAAGGGCACGACGCAGGACGATGCCAAGCGGCAATACATCGACCTGATTGCTGAGCTCAGCTGATCAGGTCGGCGGCATCTCGCCGCTGACCACACCGCGCGTGCGCAAGGACTCGATCTGCGCCTCGGTCAGCCCGACCTCGCGCAGCACTGATACCGTGTCCTGGCCCAGGCTGGGGGCGTTGCGCCGGTGACTGCCCGGCGTCAGCGACAGCTTGGGCACAAAACCGGGCACCGTCACCGGCGTTCCATCGTCCAACCGGACCTGTCCGAGCATGTCCCTCGCGGCATAGTGCGGATCGGCTGCGATATCGGCAATGGTGTAGATCCGACCTGCCGGAACGGCCGCCTTCTCCAGCGCCAGCAACACCTGCTCGGCTGACAGCGTAGCCGCCCAGGCGCCGATGGCTGCGTCGATTTCCTGCACCCGTGCCACACGACCGGTGTTGTCGGCCAGCGCCGGGTCCCCTGCCAGATCGTCACGCCCGATCGCCAACATCAGGCGCTTGAAGATGCTGTCGCCATTGCCGGCAATGATGGCGTAGGAGCCATCGCGGCACTGGTAGGCATTGGTCGGTGCGATGCCCGGCAAGGCACTGCCTGAAGGACCACGCACCGCGCCGAACACACTGTATTCGGGCAACAGGCTCTCCATGCAGTTGAATACCGCCTCGTACAAGGCCACGTCGATGACCTGGCCCAGGCCCTTGGGCGCTTCGGTGCTCACCGTCTTGTGCCGATGCTGCAAGGCCATCAGAATACCGATCACGCCATGCAGCGACGCCAGCGTGTCGCCAATGCTCACACCCACCCGCACCGGCACGCGTCCCGGCTCGCCGGTCAGGTGGCGCAAGCCACCCATGGCTTCAGCCACCACGCCAAAACCCGGCCGGTCGCGGTAAGGACCGCTCTGGCCATAACCGCTGATGCGCAGCATGATCAGTGCCGGATTGGCCGCCTGCAACACCTCGGGGCCCAGGCCCCATCCCTCCATCGCGCCCGGACGGAAGTTCTCGATCACCACGTCGGCTTGCGCCGCGAGCTTGCGCACAATGTCCTGTGCGTCGCCCTGACGCAGGTCCAGCGCCACCGAGCGCTTGTTGCGCGACTGCACCTGCCACCATACCGAGGTGCCGTCCTTGATCAACCGCCATTGGCGCAGCGGGTCGCCGCCGCCGCGCGACGCATCCTGGGTGTCCGGCGGCGCCTCGATCTTGATCACATCGGCGCCGAAGTCCGCCAGCGTCTTGGCGGCGAACGGCCCGGCGATCAGTTGACCCAGCTCCAGTACACGCAGGCCCGTGAGCGCTCCCACGGGCAAGCTCATGACTTCTTCGCTGCCTTCTTGGTCACAGCCAGTTTTTTCGCCACCACCACCTTGGGCGCCGCGCCCTCAGCGGGCAACAGTCGGTTCAGCATGTCGGTGATCTCGGTCTCGATCCGGTCCTTGAAGGCGCCAATCAGAAAGCCGAGCTTGGCATTGAGCTCGAACTTGTCCTTGGTCACCTGCAGTTCGCCCTTGACCCCGGAGCGGCTGAAGCTGACCTTGTCGGCACTGCGCCCTTCTTCATAGGTGCATTGCATGCCAAGGTCGGTTTCGACTTGCTCGGCCCAGGTGAAGGCGATCTTGCGCGCTTCCAGCAACCCGAGTGTGTGTTTGCGCTCGATGTACAGATCTGCCATGCTGTTTTTCTCCGATTCAGGTTATGGGGCCGGCATTGCCAGCGCCTTCTTGCGCTCTTGCGACGGCAGGTCGGCGATGCGCCTGACCGCATCATAAAACGCCGGCCAATTGCGTCCTTCGCGTACAAACAGGGCTTCGAACTGCGGCACCAGATCGTCGTAGGCGCCCTGCGCACCCAGACTGGCGTTGTTCGCATCCGCCACCCAGCGGTCGTATCCTGCAAAGCCACCCCACTGGCGCTTGAGTTCGGCGTACTGATCGCGAAACGCCTGCATCACCGCCTCTTTGCGGGCCCGCAAAACCGCATCCGAGGTTTTCCCGGACTGCGCATAGACCTGCTGCAACCGGGCGCGGGTGGTCAGACTCAATGCGCGAAAAGCGCGCCGGCGCGCATCCAACGCAGCATATTGCGTACGCGCTTCGTCCGACGCCTCGCGCTGCAACCAGCTTGCCCCACCCAGGCGCTCGACCGCGGTGGCAAACGACTCATTGAACATGGTGTCGTCGCGCGCATACAGCACCTGGTGGGCGAGTTCATGGAACAGCAGCCGTGCCAGCTCTCCATCGGGGTAGTGGATGAAGGTGTTCAGCAGCGGATCGCCACCAGCCCAGTTCATCCAGCCGAGCGTCGAATACGCCGGCACGCCATAGACACTGACCTCCATGCCCTGCGCCTGCAGCGCGCTGGCCTCGCGCCGTGCCTGCGCCTCATCGAAGTAGCCACGATACGACACACAGCCGAGCACCGGAAAGCACCAGGTCTTGAGCGTCAGCGACAGGCTTGGCGCGGCCACCACATTCCACACCACGGCGTTGCGACGCAGATCGGCATAGCGGTGGTAACTCGTGTTGTCAGGCAATGCCAGCTCGGTTACCGCAAAGGCGCGCAATCGCCGGGCCAGTTGCAGCCGCTCGCGCAAGGCAGGAGGTGTCTGCGGGTCAGACAGCCATTCGTCCACCGGCCGAGATGCCTGCATCAGTTGCAGATGGCCACTGACCGATTGCCAGTAATAGCGGGTGTCGGCACAACCCGTCAACAGTCCCACGGTCAGCAGACACAACGTGGCGCATCGCACCCAGCGGCAGGTAGTGACCGTCCGGCAGGAGGCTGCAAAAAAGTCAAACATGCCGAACGCCATGACCGGATTGTGCGGGATGCGGAACAACGACAGGATTCGCACTTGCGTGACGGGCGTTCGCTACAGGCACCGCAAAGGCTTATGCTGCAGGCAGATGCTGCGCCTGACCCAAGCTCCCAACCTCGCCATCGCCACCTTGTGGGCCGATGCCCTGGGCAACGAGGGCATAGATGCCAGCGTACAACGCCAGTTCCTGGTCGGCGTGGCCGGCGAACTGCCACCGGATCAGTGCCTGCCCGAAATCTGGATCCGCCATGTTGAGCAGGAAGCCCGGGCGCGCGAATTGCTGCACGATCTGCAACACGTGCCGCAGCGGCGCTGGTTGTGCCAGTGTGGCGAGCTGGTCGAGGGTGGATTCGAACAATGCTGGAACTGCCAGGCGCTGATGCCGGCCTGAGTCCCACGCACGGCCGCCGGCGAGCAGGTCGTCGCGTCCCGGCAGCACTCAGCGGAGTGTGTCGGCAACGCCGTAACGTGGCCGGTAGCCCAGCAAACGCGAGGCTTTGGCATGGCTGATCAATGACTGCGCACCGTCAAGTCCTGTGCCACTGACCGGCACGCCGGCATAGTGACGCTCCAGCAAGTCACCGGAGTCCTGTCCGGTCCAGTTGTGCTGCGCCGTGATAAAAAAGGCTTCATGCGGCGTGGTCAACGTCGTTTCGAGCGCCAGTCGATGGGCTGTGGCCACATCGCGCGCATCGACAAATGCCCACAAATTCTTGTACCAGCGTGTGTGCTCAAGCACCAGCGTGCGATAGAAATCGCGCTGTGTTTCTTCCGGCAACCAGATCCATGGTGCGCGCAGACACACGGTCTGCATGCCATAACGCGCGCTATAGCTCTGGCACATCTGCTCGCAGATCACCTTGCTCAGGCCATAGGGATCCTGCGGACGATTGGGATGCAATTCATCGACCGGCAGGTACAACGGCGCCATTTCATGGGTTGCAAAGGCAAAACCCAGTGTGGATTCGCTCGAGGTCATGACAAAACGCGTGATCCCGTGTTGCGCCGCGGCCTGCAGTGCGTTAAAGCTGCCATTGACGTTCACGTCGAACACCCGTTTCGCCGGATCGTTCAACGGGTGCGCAATACCGGCCACGTGCACGACCGCATCGTAGCCGTCCATCGCGTGGATTACCGCCTCGAGATCGCGCATGTCGACCTGGTGAAAGAGCGGCTCGGCCCGTTTTGGCGCAATCAGGTCCAGCACACCCACCCGGTAGCCATGCTGCAGCAACTCGTCCACCACATATCGACCGACCGCGCCCGACCCGCCGGTGACAAGAATCCGGCTGCCAGGCAAGAGTTTGGAGGGCGTCATTCAGGCAACACTGCCGTGACCTCGATCTCGACCTTGGCCCGTTGCTCGACCAGGGCCGCCACCTGAACGCAGGTCATGGCGGGGAAATGACGCCCGATGACCTCACGGTAGACCGCGCCCAACTCCTTGAGGCGAGCGTTGTACTCGATCCGATCGACGATGTACCAGGTCATGCGTACCATGTGCGACGGGTCTGCACCCGCCTCCTTGAGCACGGCCACGATATTTCGCAGCGCCTGCGCGGTCTGGGCAATGAAATCGTCGGACTCGAACTGCTGCTGCGCATTCCAGCCGATCTGGCCGCCGACGAACACCTGGGTTCCCAGCGCGGCAACGCCGTTGGCGTAACCCTTGGCAGGTATCCATCCGGGTGGTTGCAGAAATTTCATGGTGTGGCCTTCAATTTGAAACGTTGCAGTTTGCCGGTTTCGGTCCGCGGCAACGCGTCCACAAACTCGACTTCGCGCGGGTACTTGTATGGCGCGATGCTCGCCTTCACATGGTCCTGCAATTGCCTGGCCATGGCCTCATCAGGCAAAAAACCCGGTCTGAGCACACAGAAGGCCTTGATGCGCATGCCCCGCTGCTCATCCGGCAGACCGACCACCGCGCATTCGGACACCGCCTCATGCCCGAGCAAGGCATCCTCGACCTCCGGCGCGCCGACGTTGTATCCCGAGGTGATGATCATGTCGTCAGTACGGGCCTGGTAGAACAGATAGCCATCCGCATCCTGCAGGAACGCGTCGCCCGGATAGTTCCAGCCGTCACGCACGTAGGTCGTCTGGCGCGCATCGTCCAGGTATTTGCAGCCGGTTGGCCCCATCACCGCGAGCTTGCCGACCGTGCCCGGCGGCACTTCAACACCGGCCTCGTCCACCACCTTGGCCGTGTAACCCGGAACCACCTTGCCGATGGCGCCATGTCGCACCTGGTCCGGCGGCGACGACACGAAGATATGGAACATCTCGGTGGCGCCAATGCCGTCCAGGATCTCGATTCCGATGGCCTGGCGCCACAATTCGCGTGTGGCGTCCGGCAAGGCTTCGCCCGCACTGACGCAGATACGCAGTGGCGGGCGGCCGCGCTGGTCCGCCAGCGCCTGCAAGTGCGGCGCCATTTGTCGATAGAACGTCGGTGCGGTGTAGCAGATCGTGGCTCCCGCATCGAGCATCAGACGCGCCATGGCCTCGGGCGTGTAGGCAATGGAGGGAAAGTACACCGACGCCCCCGCCCACATCGGAAACACCAGCATGCCGCCCAGGCCGAACGTGAAAGCCAGTGGAGGCGAACCCATGACGATGTCTTCGGTCGTGGCGCGCAGCACATGGCGGGGCCAGGTCTCGCAGGCGGCCAGCACATCGCGATGGGTATGCACAGCCGCCTTGGGCTTGCCTGTGGTGCCGGACGTGAACGCCAGCAAAGCGATGTCGGTGGCCGCAGTGGGGCAGGCCGGGAAGGCTCCCACCTTGGGTGCGCAACGCGCCTCCAGCGAATCGGTAGCGTTTGCGCCATCCGGTGCATTGAAGCCGACGATGGTCGCCAGCACCGGGTGCTGCGCCTGCGCCAAAGTCAGTTCCTGCAGCAGACGGGTGTCGCACAACGCCACCACCGGCTGTGCCTTGCCGATGATGTCGCCCAGTTCCTTGGCGCGCAGCAGCGGCATCGTGGCCACCGCCACCAGACCAGCTTTCATGACGGCCAGCATGCCCAGCGCCATCATCACCGAGTTACCACCACGCAGCAGAACCCGGTTGCCAGGCAACAAGCCCAGATCCTGCACCAGCACGTGGGCAATGCGATCGACCTGCTCCCGGGCCTGGAGGTAGCTCAGCGTCAGGTTGTCCGATCGCAACAGGGGCCGCGCGCCGAATCCTTTGGCCGGCGCCTTGTCCAGCAGTTCCTCGACCCAGTTGAGCTGCTCGGCAAAGTGCAGCTCCGGCCGATCGAAACGCAGCTCCGGCATCTGCGCGGGTGCAGGCAGTCGCTCATGAACAAACCGATCCAGTTGCGCCGATCTCATGGTGCAGCTCCTTTCAATATCGCTTTGCCGATGATGAGTTGCTGCACCTCGGTCGCGCCCTCGTAGATGCGCAGTGCGCGAATGTCGCGGTACAGGCTTTCCACCTTGTTGCCGACCAAGACACCTGCGCCGCCATGCATCTGCAGCGCCATGTCGATCACCTTCTGCGCGTTTTCTGTAGCCACCATCTTGGCCATTGCGGCCTGGGCGGTATAGGTCTGTGCCTGTGGCGTCGTCGCGGTGCCAACGCAGTCGCGTTGCCAGGCAGCGCGGTAGGTCAGCAGGGCCGCGGCATCCAGCAACGCCGCCATGTCACCCAGCCGCGCCTGGGTCAGCTGGAAGTCGCCCAGATGCTGACCGAACATCGCACGGCTGCGCGCATGAAACACCGCCTCGTGCAAGGCGCGCCGCGCCATTCCCAGCGCCGCCCCGGCCACCGAGGCGCGGAAGATGTCCAGCGTCTGCATCGCCAGTTTGAAGCCTCCGTCGCGCGCACCGAGTTGTGCGCTGGCCGGAATACGGCAGCCGTCGAAACGCAGGGTCGCCAGCGGATGGGGTGCCATCACATGCAGCTGTTCGGAGTCGTCCAGCCCCGGCCGGTCGGCGTCGACGATGTACGCGGTAATGCCCCGCGTGCCCTTGGCCATGTCGGTCTTGGCGAACACGCAGTAGTAGTCGGCGATGCCACCGTTGCTGATCCAGGTCTTGACGCCGTCGAGCACGACGTCGGCGCCGTCATCGACCGCGCGCGTCTTCATGCCGCCCACATCCGACCCGGCGTCGGGCTCACTGAGCGCAAATGCGGCAATCATGTCGCCACGTGCCACGGCCGGCAGATAGTGCGTCTGCTGCTGCGCGGTACCGGCCAGCGTGATGGCCCCACTGCCCAGCCCCTGCATCGCGAACGAAAAATCGGCCAACGGCGAGTGAAACGCCAGCGTCTCGCGCAGGATCACCAGCGCGCGCGAATCGAGCCGCTCCAGCGCGCCACCAAAGGCCTGCGGTACGCAATAACGCAACCAGCCAGCGTCGCCGAGCAGACGTACCCATTGGCGGCAGGCCCCGCGGTCGTCGGACTCATCGACCTGTTGCGTGGGGGCCCAGGCGGCAAGCCGCCCCGCCAGCTCATGGTGCGACGCATCAAAGAAGGGCAGCGCGTATTGCGCGATGGACGCCGACATGGCTCAGTTCCCCGCGAACACAGGTTTGGCCTTGGCGGCGAACGCCTCGTAGGCGCGGGTGAAGTCCTGGGTCTGCATGCAGATCGCCTGCGCCTGGGCCTCGGCCTCAACCGCCTGCTCGATCGTCATCGCCCACTCCTGCTGCAACATGGTCTTGGTCATGCTGTGCGCAAAGGTCGGTCCGGCGGCCAACTCGGCGGCAAACGCCTGCGCATGCGCCAGCAAGCCGTCCGGCTCGACCAGCGCATTGAAGAAACCCCACGCCAGGCCTTCCTGTGCCGTCATGGCGCGCCCGCTGAACAGCAGCTCGCTCGCCCGGCCCTGCCCGATCACCCGGGGCAACAAGGCGCAGGCGCCCATGTCGGCGCCAGCCAGCCCCACGCGTGAGAACAAAAAGGCGGTGCGCGTGGCCGCCGTGCCATAACGCAGATCGCAAGCCAGCGCCATCATGGCACCTGCACCGGCGCAGATGCCATCGATCGCGCCGATCACCGGTTGCGGACAATTGCGCATGGTCTTGACCAGATCGCCGGTCATGCGGGTGAACTCCAGCATTTCGGGCATAGCCATCTTGGTGAGCGGGCCGATGATCTCGTGCACATCGCCCCCCGAGCAGAAGTTGCCACCCGAGCCGGTGACCACCACCGCCTTGACATCGACACTGCGGCGCAGGCTGTCGAACAGCGCGCCGAGTTCGGCATACGAGTCAAACGTGAGCGGGTTCTTGCGCTCGGGTCGGCTCAGCATGATGGTGCCCACGCCTTCGTGGAACGTCCAGTCGAAATGTCGTGCCTGATAGGGTGCTGTGGCCTCGAAGCGGCTGCGCATGGGGTTGTTGGCAGCGATGTAGTGTTTCATGGCGTGTCCTCGTTTCGGGTTTGGCTATGCTGCTTGACCTTGCCCAGCAGCCGGTGCAATGTCTCTTGTTCGCGCTCGCTGAGCGCCTCGAAGGCGTCGACCACCCAGGCTTCGTGTGCATGGGCCATATTGACAAATTCGCTGCGGCCCTTTGGCGTCAGGCGCACGCAGTAGGCCCGCCGGTCGCCAGGTACCTGCACACGCTCGACCAGGTCCTCCTGCACCAACTGGTCGGTGATGCCGGTGACATTGCCACCGGTGACCATCATGCGGCGCGACAACTCGTTCATCTTCAGCCCGTCGGGTGCGCGTTCGAGCTGGGCCATCAGGTCAAAGCGCGGCAGCGTCATCGCAAAACCGTCGCGTAACTCGCCGCGGATCCGCGTCTCGATGATCTGGGTGCAGGTCAGGAGACGCAGCCACAGGCGCAGCGCCTGCGGATGTTCCGCGCTGGTGGTTCCGACCAAACGCGCTTCCTTGTCCATGACGCTCAGAATCCCTGCGCCTTTGCGGCAGCGTCAGCGGCGGCCAGTGCGCTGTCGCCACCCGCAGCCTGCCGCAATTTGCCCGTTTCGCGGTACAACTGGTCACGCCCGGCGAGATATTGGCGCGGCCATTCGACCTGGCGGGACTGCAAGGCCGCGGTCTCGTGCAGCGTCCAGGCCGGATCGGCCAGATGGGGCCGGGCGAGTGCACACAGATCGGCGCGGCCGGAGGCGATGATGCTGTTGACCTGATCGGCCTGGGTGATTGCGCCCACTGCCATAGTTCGGATGCCGACCTCGTTGCGGATGCGATCGGCAAATGGCGTCTGGTACATGCGCCCGTACACCGGCTGCGCGTCACGTGTGGTCTGGCCCGATGAGACATCGATCAGGTCACAAGCTGCCAGCTTGAACAGGCGCGCGATCTGCACCGCATCGTCGTCGGTGTTGCCGCCGGGCGCCCAGTCATGGGCCGAGATGCGCACGCTCATGGGTTTGTCCTGCGGCCAGACCGCACGCATCGCCGTGAACACTTCCAGCGGGTAGCGGCACCGATTTTCCAGCCCCGTTCTGCCGGCTCCGCCATATTCGTCGTCACGCTGATTGGTCAGCGGACTGAGGAAGCTGGCCAACAGATAACCGTGCGCACAGTGGAGTTCAAGCCAGTCGAAACCGGCCGCCTGTGCCCTAAGCGTGGACGCCACGAAGGCATCACGCATCTGGTCCATATCGGCGCGGGTCATGGCCACCGGAGTCTGGTTCTGCGCACCAAACGGGACCGGGCTGGCGGCAAGCACCGGCCAGTTGGCGTGTGCGCTGCCCGGCGGCAGCGGCTCATCGGTCTTCTCCCAGCCAACCTGGGTCGAGCCCTTGGGTCCGCTATGGCCCAGTTGCAAGCCGATCAGCGCCGTACTCTGGCCGTGCGTGAATTCGACAATGCGGCGCAAGGCCGCCTCCTGCGCCTCGTTCCACAGTCCGGTGCAGCCGGGTGTGATGCGCCCCTCGGGCGTCGGGCTGGTCATCTCGACCATCACCAGCGCAGCGCCGCCCAGTGCCCGCGCGCCCAGGTGGACCAGATGAAAATCCTGCACCACACCATCGACCGCACTGTAGGTGGCCATCGGCGAGACCACGATGCGGTTCTTCAGCCGCGCGCCGCGCATCTGCAGTGGCAGCAACATCGGTGGCAGTGCCGCCGAGTTGCCGGGTGCAGGGGCAGGCGGTACCGGCGTGTCGCGGCCGTCCGGTTGTGGCAGGTGCTGCGCCATCCAGGACTCGAATCCGCCCACCCAGCGCGCATCGCGCAGGCGCAGGTTCTCGTGGCTGATGCGCTGCGAACGGGTCAGCAGCGAATATGCGAACTGCTCGATCGGCATGGCCGTATAACGATCCACGTTTTCGAACCACTCGGTCGAGTTGCGCGCGGCGTTCTGGATCTTGAGCACCTCCACGCTGCGCAGGTCCTGGTACTGCTGCAATACCGCGTCCATGTCGGGTCTCTCGCCGGCCTGGGCAAACATCCGGGCCAGGTCGATCGCATCCTCCAGCGCGAGTTTGGTGCCGCTGCCGATCGAGAAGTGCGCCGTATGCGCTGCGTCACCCATCAACACCACCGGCACCCTGCCCTGCGGCAGTTGCACATGGTGCACCCATGCCTTGCACATCACCCGCGGAAAGCGGATCCAGTTGGCCGAGCCGCGCAGATGGGTGGCGTTGTTGATCAGCGCATGGCCCTCAAGGTAGCGGGCGAACAGCCGCTCGCAAAAGGCCACAGACTGGGCCGGTTCCATCTCCTGCAGTGCGTGTGCCTCCCATACCTCTTGCGGCGTCTCGACAATGAAGGTCGACGTCTTGTCGTCGAACTTGTAGGCGTGGGCCTGGAACCAGCCATGCTCGGTCTGCTCGAACGCGAAGGTGAACGCATCAAAGGTCTTGTGCGTACCCAGCCAGACGAAGCGGCACATGCGGGTGTCGATGTCGGGTTGAAACACCTCGGCATACCGGGTGCGGATACGGCTGTTGAGTCCGTCGCAGGCGATCACCAGGTCGGCCTGGTACTCGACGGCCAGTGCCTGGTCGTCGTTCACATCTTTTTCGAACTCCAGTTCGACCCCAACCTGCAGGCAACGCTCCTGCAGGATGTTGAGCAGGTGCTTGCGACCGATGCCGCAAAAACCGTGACCACCCGAGCGCACACTGCGGCCCTTGTAGAACACCTCGATGTCGTCCCAATGGTTCAGCGCATCGCCGATCAGTTGCCCACTGGTCGGATCGGCATGGCGCAGGTTGTCCAGTGTCTGATCCGACAGCACCACACCCCAGCCAAAGGTGTCGAACGGCTTGTTGCGTTCGACCACCACGATACGACGCGACGGATCCTGCTGCTTCATCAGCATGCCGAAGTACAGGCCTGCCGGTCCGCCACCGATGCATAAGATATTCATGAGAAAATAGTTTACGCCTAAACGAAATACTGTCAAGACACGCCTCAGGCCGACCTGGAAGGGGGCCGCCAGATCCGCCGCTTGATCTACCGGTTGACGGATCGTCCGGGAAAGGGAAAACTTGCCGTCATGGAACAGCTGATCCGCAGCGCCGAGTCCCGGCTCGCGCAGCTGAACATCCCGTTGAACCTGCGCTTGCCTGGCGGCCAGGTGCTGGGGCGGCTGCCTGCGCACGTCACGCTGGAGTTTTCACGCTGGCCTGCCGTGGCCTTGCTCGCCACCGGCGAAATCGGCAAGATCGCCGAGGGCTTTGTCGAGGACCGCATCCGCATTGATGGCGCAATGCGCGATGTGATGGATATAGCGGCCCGCTTGCTGCCTGCATCGCCGGTGCCCGAGCGCAGCAACATGTGGCAAGGTTTCTGGCGGCGCACGCGCTCGGCCGCAAGTCATTGCGCCTCGCGCGACGCGGCGCAAGTGCAGTTCCATTACGACGTCAGTGACGAGTTCTATGCCTTGTGGCTGGATCCCCATCGCGTCTATTCCTGCGCCTATTTCGCCGACCCGACGATGACGCTGACCCAGGCCCAGGAGGCCAAACTAGACCTCATCTGCCGCAAGCTGATGCTGCGTCCAGGTCAGCGATTCCTGGACATTGGTTCAGGTTGGGGTGCCCTGCTGATGTGGGCGGCCGAACATTACGGCGTTGACGCCACCGGCATCACCCTGTCGAAGAACCAGCATGCCCATGTTTCGCGACTGATTGCGGCCAGGGGCCTGGGTGAGCGGGTCCGCGTTCTGCTGTGCGACTACCGCGACCTGCCGGTGTTGCCGGTGTACGACAAGGTGTCGTCCGTTGGCATGATCGAACACGTCGGTCAGGCCAATCTGGGCGTCTACTTCCGCAAAGTCCGCGACTTGCTGGTGCCGGGTGGCCTGGTACTCAACCACGGCATCACTGCCGCAGGGCCGCAGGCCGGACAGCTGGGCTCAGGCATCGGCGACTTCATCGAGAAATACATCTTTCCGGGCGGCGAATTGCTGCATGTCAGCCACCTGATGCGCGAAGGCGCCGCAGCCGGCCTGGAGATGCTCGACACCGAGAATCTTCGGCCCCACTACGCCCGTACCTTGTGGGCCTGGTCCGACCGACTCGAGGCGCAGCTGGGCGCCGCACTGCAGGCGCTGCGTGCGAACGGCAACACGCAGAGCCAGGCCGAGCGTGTGCTGCGCGCGTATCGGCTGTACCTGGCCGGCAGCGCGATGAGTTTCGAACGTGGCTGGTTGTCCCTGCACCAGATGTTGGCGTCACGCCCTGCCGACAGCCACAGCTTCAACGACCCGCCGGGTGCACAAACATCCTATCCGTTCACGCGTACCTACATGTATGCCTGAGGTCTTTGCCCGCGACAATTGCGGGCTCACATCCACAAACACCGGCCACCAATGGCCATCGACATGTTGTACAAATTCAAATCCAAGGCTGCCGGCGATCTGATCCTGTTGCAGCAAAACGGCGAGCGCATTTTGCAGATCATCGGCAAGGACCTTACCCCCAAGGGCATCATCCTGCCCGAGCAGATGCCCGCCGCCATAGAGGCGCTGGAACAGGCCGTCGCCCGGGCAGAAAACCCGTCGACCGCCGAAAGGGCGGCCAGCGCCAAAGCCGAAAAAGATACGCCGACCGCCGACCGCGTCACCCTGCGCCAGCGGGCAACACCCTTCATCGACATGCTCAGGCGCTGCCACCAGGCCGACACGGAGATTGTTTGGGGCGTCTGAGAATGCTGTTCACTTTGCGGGACAGACTGTCCCGCATGCACATCACCCGTCAACCTGCAGGCACGAACCGCTCAATCGCCTCCTTGCAGCTCTGCCCGGGCGACACGCCGCAGCCAGCCGCCCAGCCATTGCAGTGACTCACGACTCCGGTGGACAAGGTGCTTTGCGCATCGCCGATACGCGCCGACAGGTAAGACACGGTGCAAGCGGCCAGCCCTTGCTGCTGCAATTGATCGAGCGCCACCAGACCGGCCCGCTCCAGACCGACGCCGGCATCGTTGAATACGCTGAGGATCGGCCGCGCCGCTATCGCGAAACGCGCAGAGCTGGCACCGCCATGCGAACCGCTGACGGCAATGCAGCCGGCACCGGCCGGCTGCAATTCAGTGATTGAGTCCACCACCCGAAGTGGCGCACCCACAGAGCCGTCAGTCGGCAAACTGTCCGGCTGCCTCGATGACCGGTTTGAGTTTGGCGATCTCGGCTGCCACAAATGCCTTGTGCGCAGCAGGCTCCAACCGGCCGTCGGTGACAACCAGCGCGCCCAGCGCTTCCTGCTTCTTGATGAAGTCGGGATCCTTCAACGCCAATTTAAGCGCGTCGTTGAGCTGCTTGGTCACCGCCGGGGGGGTTCCCTTCGGGGCATACAGGCCGTGCCAGACCGTCAGATCGAAGCCCTTGAGGCCCATTTCTTGCAGCGTAGGGTAGTCCTTGAGCAACTTGTGCTTGGACAGCGGCTTGGCCGTCGTAACGGCAAAGGCCTTGACTCTTCCGCCCTCGATCTGCGCAGTCGTGTTGGTGGTCTGGTCACACATCAGGTCAACCTGCCCACCCAGCAGTGCATTCATGGCCGGGCCGGTGCCGCCGTACGGAATCGTCGTCATCGCATCCTTGGCCTTGACTGCCGACTGCCACATCAGGCTGCACAGGTGCGAGGCAGAACCCAGGCCGGCATGGGCGATGTTCAGCTTTCCGGCGTTGGCCTTGATGTAGTTCTCGAAGTCACGGTAGGTATTGGCCGGCAGTTGCGGCTTGCCGATCAGCGTCATCGGCACTTCGTTGACCATGCCCAGGAATTCGAAGTCGTCCAGCGGCTTGTAAGCAATTTTCTTGTACAGCGCTGGCGTGGCTGCCATGCCGATATGAAACAGCAGCAGCGTATGGCCGTCCGGGGCTGCCCGCGCCACCTTGGTGGCACCAATGGTGCCTCCCGCGCCAGCAGCGTTTTCCACGATGAAGTTGGCGCCACCCCCCATGGCCTTGCGCATGGCCTCGCCCAACTGGCGGGCTACGAGATCGGTCGGACCGCCGGCGGCGAACGGAACAACGATGGAGATCGGTTTAGAACCGGGGAAGGTCTGGGCGTTGGCAAACAAGGCCGTGGCTGCAGCCGCAATGACAAGCAATTTTTTCATGGGATTGGCAGGCTCATTAAGAAAGAGGTGAGTTCAGTTTACGGACATTGGCAACCGTACGCATGCAGGTAACTACCAATAAGCCCGCGATCGCAACAGGAATAACGCGACATGGCGCAATCATTTGTAACTACGCGCATCCTCAATCACCTTGCCGTCATTGGGCAGGCTGCCTGGCAATACCAGTTCGACATCGCCGCGCAGCTTGGTGACCTCGCGGATCGCCTGGCCGATTTTCTCGATCAGGTTATCCGGCCCGCTGCACTGCGTCTCCACCCGCAAGGTCATCGCGTCGTTGGCCATCTCTCCACTGACCACCAGTCTGGCCTTTACCACTTCGGGGAATCGCCGGGAGATCGCATGAACCTGGCCCGGGTGGACGAACATGCCACGCACCTTGGTGGTCTGATCGGCCCGACCCATCCAACCCTTGATGCGCTGATTGGTACGCCCGGTCGGACATGGCCCCGGCAATACTGCGCTCAGGTCGCCGGTACCAAAACGTATCAGCGGATACACCGGACTGAGGCTGGTCACGACCAACTCCCCCACTTCACCATCGGCCACCGGATCTCCGGTACCCGGACGCACGATTTCGACCAGCACGGACTCGTCGACGACCAAGCCTTCGCGTGCCGACGTCTCATAGGCGATCAAGCCCAGGTCAGCGGTGGCAAAACACTGGTAGCCCGCAATGCCGCGCGCCGTAAACCAGTCGCGCAGACTGGGCGGGAACGCCTCGCCGCCAAACAGCGCCTTGGTCACGCTGGGCAAGGCCACACCCATGGACGCGGCCTTCTCGACAATGATCTTGAGGAAACTCGGAGTGCCGCAGTAACCGGCTGGCCGCAGTTCAGCCATGGCCTGCACCTGCTGTTCGGTCTGGCCGGTACCGGCCGGGAACACGGTGCAACCCAGCGCATGGGCACCGGTTTCCATCATGGCGCCAGCGGGCACGAAGTGGTAGCTGAAGCTGTTGTGAATCAGCTCGCCCGGTCGAAACCCGGCCGCGAACATGGCACGGGCCAGGCGCCAGTAGTTGTGTGCCGTACCCTCGGGTTCATAGATCGGACCCGGACTGGCAAACACGCGCGGCATGGCAGCACCAAAGCCCGTGGTGGCAAACCCGCCGAACGCGCCCTTCGCGCGCTCGGCCTGCTGGCGCTCGAGCAATTCATGTTTGCGCGTCACCGGCAAGGCGGCGAGTGCGGCACGGCTGGTAACCGCCTGCGCGTTCACACCCTTGAAAATCTCGGCAAACGCCGGGCTGTTACCCTGCGCATGGGCAATATGGGCCGGCAAGGCAGCCAGCAGGGCCGCCTCGCGCAGGGCGGGGTCACGGGTTTCCAGGTCGTCGTAGCTTGCGGTCATGGAATCAGGAAGAAAAGTTTGAGTGGGTCGGATGCAGCAGGCGGCGCTCACGCCAGCCAGCGCTTGCGACGTTTGTAGCTCTTGACGTCCTTGAACGACTTGCGCTCGCCTCCGCCCATGCCCAGGTAGAACTCCTTGACGTCCTCGTTGTCGCGCAAATCCTTGGCCACACCGTCCATGAC
>JBKJRR010000330.1:0-12310 GCA_046594635.1 Burkholderiaceae bacterium | reverse complement strand
CGCGGCGGCATCGACATGATGGTGGCCATGAACCCGCAGACCTGGGACGCCGACGTAGCCGAGATCGCGCCGGGAGGTTACCTGTTCTATGACAGCACGCGGCCCATGCCGGAGTCTAAGTTTCGCCCTGACATCCAGGTGCTGGGCATGCCGCTGACCGAGATCTGCAACGCGGTCTACTCCGAACCACGCCAGCGTCAGCTGTTCAAGAACATCGTCTACGTCGGTGCCTTGTCGGTGTTGCTGGAAATCGAACCCGAAGTGATCGAACAGCTGTTTTCAGAGCAGTACAAGGGCAAGGAAAAACTGCTCACCGCCAATGTGCAGGCGCTGCACCTGGGGCGCGATTTTGCACGCGAACACCTTTCGACGCCACTGGGTATCCGCGTGCAGCGACGCAACAAGGTCGGCGAACGCATCTTTGTCGATGGCAACAGCGCGGTCGCACTGGGCTGTGTGTATGGTGGCGCGACCGTCGCTGCCTGGTACCCGATCACCCCTTCGTCGTCCGTGGCCGAGGCCTTCATGCACTATTGCGCCAAGCTCCGGGTCGACCCGGACACCGGGCTGAACAATTACGCCGTGGTGCAGGCCGAAGACGAGATTGCGTCCATCGGCATGGTGGTTGGGGCCGGCTGGAACGGCGCGCGCGCTTTCACGGCAACTTCAGGGCCCGGCGTGTCGCTTATGACCGAGTTCATTGGCCTGGCCTATTTCGCCGAGATTCCTGTCACCATCATCAATGTACAGCGTGGCGGGCCGTCCACCGGTATGCCGACGCGCACTCAGCAGGCTGACCTGATCGCGTGTGCCTACGCCTCGCACGGCGACACCAAACATGTCCTGCTGTTTCCGCAGGACCCGCATGAGTGTTTCACCCATGGCGCAGCGGCACTTGACCTGGCCGACCGGCTGCAGACTCCGGTTTTTGTCATGACCGACCTGGATATCGGCATGAACCAGCGCTTGTGCGAGCCTTTGGTGTGGGAGGAGGGCAGGGACTATGACCGCGGCAAGGTCATGACCGCTGCGCAACTCGAAGCGGGCAAGGATTTCGGCCGCTACAAGGATGTCGACGGGGACGGCATCGGTTGGCGTACGCTGCCGGGTACCCATCCGACCAAGGGCAGCTATTTCACACGTGGCACCACGCGAGACCCCTATGCACGTTATTCGGAACGCGGACCGGACTACACCTATAACGTCGAGCGACTGCTGATCAAGTTCAAGACAGCGGCCACACTGGTGCCGCAACCAGTGGTGCGACCTGCCAAACGCAAGAGCCGTCTGGGTGTGATCTTTTTCGGCTCCACCAGCCCGGCCATGCACGAGGCTCTCGACGTGATGACAGAGCAAGGCATCCACCTCGACGCGATGCGCCTGTGTGCCTTCCCATTCCCGGACAGCGTGGCCGAGTTCATAGCCGCCCACAAACTCGTATACGTAGTGGAGCAGAACCGCGATGCGCAGATGCGCCAGTTGCTGGTCAACGAACTGGGAGTCGATCCGGCCCGGCTGGTGCCGGTGCTGCACTTTGACGGAACGCCGATCACGGCGCGTTTCATCACCCGGCGCATTTCCGACCATGCGCAACAGGCGGTGGTCGCTGGACCCAGGCGTCCTGCCACGACACGCTCGGCGTCGACGGCACCGGAGGCCGCATGACCTACATCACCAAACCCCGGCTGCACCATCCGTCACTGAGCCATAACAAGGTCGGTTACACACGGCGCGACTACGAAGGCAAGGTGTCGACCTTGTGCGCCGGATGCGGACACGACTCGATCTCGGCGGCCATCGTGCAAGCATGCTGGGAACTGGACATCGAGCCCCACCGGGTCGCCAAGTTGTCCGGCATCGGCTGCAGTTCCAAGACGCCGGACTACTTTCTGGGTGCCTCCCACGGCTTCAACACCGTGCACGGACGCATGCCGTCGGTGCTGACTGGTGCCAACATGGCCAACAGGGACTTGCTGTATCTGGGCGTGTCGGGTGATGGCGATTCCGCCTCTATCGGACTGGGCCAGTTCGCACACAGCATGCGGCGCGGCGTGCGCATGGTCTATATCGTCGAGAACAACGGGGTATATGGCCTGACCAAGGGGCAGTTTTCCGCCACTGCTGACAGCGGGTCGCGCAGCAAGAAGGGCATTGTCAATTTCGACAGTCCGATTGACCTGGTGGCGATGGCCCTGCAGCTTGGAGCAACCTATGTGGCGCGCAGCTTTTCCGGCGACAAGGAACAACTGGTGCCGATCATCAAGGGCGCCATCGGCCATGGCGGTGCCGCCTTCATCGACGTGGTCAGCCCTTGCGTGGCGTTTAACAACCACGCCGGCAGCACCAAAAGTTATGACTATGTGCGCGAGCACAACCAGGCCGTCAGCCGGATCGACTTCATTGCGCTTGACGCGTCGCCAGATGTGGATCAGGAAGGCGCAGTGCCGGGTTCCGTGATCGAAGTACCACAAGCCGACGGCACTGTGATGCGCCTGCGCCGTCTGCACAACGGTTACGACCCGACGGACCGGCTGGCGGCGATGAACCATGTGCAAACCCATCAGGCCAAGGGCGAGGTCGTGACCGGTTTGTTGTTTGTGGACAAGGACGCGCAGGATCTGCATGCCGCCATGCGCACCAGCGCACAGCCGCTCAACAGCCTGGGAGCTGACCGGCTTTGCCCCGGCGTCAAGGTTCTGAACAAGCTGAACCAGTCCTTGCGCTGACGCCCCAGGACTGTCAGCGCGCGCGCAAGGTTTTGGCTCGGGCCTGCGCCGCGGCCACAATGGCCTGTTTGGTAAAGCTTGATGCGGCTGCAGGTGATGTCGTTGACAGAGCCGGTCCGGCGTTGACACTCGCCGCTTGGGAAGCCTGCAATCCGGACTTGTTCTCGCATTCGGATTCCCGGTTGCGCCTTTCCCGAAGCCTGGCATATCGCGCACGCGCCTGCTGCGCGTTTGCGTCTGACCAGGCGTCCCAGCCAGTGGCGTCGCCACTGGCGTTTTCCATCACGATACAGTCGACCGGACAGACCGGAAGGCACAGCGCACAACCTGTGCAATAGGGCTCGATGATGGTGTGCATCAACTTGTTGCTGCCGATGATGGCGTCGGTCGGACAGACCTTGATGCACAGGGTGCAGCCGATACACCAGTTTTCGTCGATCACGGCCAGGCTTCGCGGCGCTTCGGCCCCGTTGTCCGGATTCAGCTCAAGGATCGCCCGACCGGTGATGGCTGCCAGGCGGGCAATGCCTTGGGCACCACCAGGCGGGCATTGGTTGATGGCGGCTTCATCCGCTGCAATGGCCACGGCGTAGGCTTCGCAATCGGGATAGCCGCAGCGCGTGCACTGGGTCTGCGGCAACGCATCCAGGATACGCGTTGCCAACGAAGCCATGACCTTATGCGCCCTTGGTAGCGGTCTTGCGGGCCGTTGTTCTGCGTGACTTGGCGACAGCGGATGAGACAGTCGCCGGCAACAGCTTTTTCACAGCCTTGCCCGCGGTGGCTGCCCCATCTTGCTTGGATGGCTGGTATTTCAGAATGAAGGCTTTGACCTGCGGATAGACCATGTCGCGCCAGCGCCGTCCGGAGAAGATACCGTAGTGGCCCGCGCCCTTGACCTCATAGTGCTTTTGCATTGATTCCGGAACGCCGCTGCAGATCTCATGCACGGCACGGGTCTGACCGGAGCCGGAGATATCGTCGAGTTCGCCTTCGATCGAGAACAGGGCGGTGTTCCTGATGTCGTGCGGGCGCACGCGCTCCATCTTGCCGCTGGGCGAACGCACGTCCCAGCTACCGCGGACCAGGCTGAAGTCCTGAAAAACGACCCGGATCGTATCCAGATAGAAGTCAGCATCCATGTCCAGCACAGCGTTGTATTCGTCGTAGAACTTGCGGTGCGCCTCGGTGCTGGCGTCATCACCCTTGATCAGGTCCCGGAAATAGTCGTAGTGGCTTTTTGCATGGTTGTCCGGATTCATCGCAATGAATCCGGAGTGCTGCAAGAAGCCCGGGTACACCCGGCGCCCGGCACCCGGAAAATTGCTCGGGACCCGAAATATGACGTTGTTTTCAAACCAGTCGTGGCTTTTATTCACCGCCAGGTCATTGACCGATGTAGGCGACTTGCGCGCATCGATCGGACCACCCATCATGGTCATGCTCAGTGGCGTTGTTTCGCCACGACTGGCCATCAGCGACACTGCAGCCAGGACCGGCACAGTAGGCTGACACACGCTTACCACATGGCAGTTGCCGTAGATGCCTTGCACATGGCGGATGAATTCCTGGATGTAATTGACATAGTCATCCAGCTTGAACTCGCCATCCGACAAAGGCACGTTGCGCGCGTTTTGCCAGTCGGTGATGTAGACCTTGTGGTCGCGCAGCATGGTTTGCACGGTGTCACGCAACAAAGTCGAATGGTGGCCAGATAACGGAGCAACAATTAGCACTGCGGGTTGCCCCTTGAGTGCATCAAGGGTCGCGAGGTCGTCACTGAAACGCTTGAATCGGCGCAGTTCGCAAAACGGACGGGCCACCTCGACGCGTTCGTGAATCGCCACTGCAACACCGTTCACATCGGCCGTGCGGATGCCGAATTCTGGTCGCTCATAGTCGCGCAGCAGGCGATGCATCAAGTCGAACATGGCCGACGTGCGCTGAGAGAAGGGCGCCTGACCCATCGTCGACAAGGGGTTGGAATACACCTTGGATGCGACCTTGGCGAGGTCGGAAAACGGCTCCATCATGGAGCGTTGGGCTTCATACAGTTGGTACAACATGTAGGCGTGGCTTTCTGTTAATTGCTGCAGTGCAATATAACAGCACTTTAACGTATCCGTTGGAGAGCAGCCCCCAGGGGAACCCTTGGACAAGGCCCAGGCAACAGGCAATGCTCTAAACTCGAACAACCGAGAAATGGGAATATCCACCGCATGAGTGTTCAGACGACCGTCGTGTTTGCAGACCTGATGGGTAGCACCGCGTTTTTCGAGACCATCGGCAGCGCGCGCGGATCGCGCATCGTCACACAGATGACACAGTGGATCTCTGCCGTCTGCGTGGCCCATCGGGGCCAGGTCATCAAGACCCTGGGCGATGGCGTGCTGGCGGTTTTTACGCACGCGCCCGACGCCATCGATGCCGTTGTCGAGATGCAACGTGATCACCAAAAGCGCCTGCTGGCTTCGTCCGCTGGCACGCGGTTGCCGATACGGATCGGGGTCGCGCGCGGAGAGGTCGATTTCATCGATGACGATTGTTATGGCGATGCGGTGAATGTGGCCTCGCGGTTGAGCGACCTTTCCGGGCCGCATCAGATCTGGGCCAACGAACTGTCACTGCAGCAGGCTGCCGAAGTGGATGGCGTGCGCTTCCGACCGCTCGGAACCATTGCGATCCGGGGCAGGGCAGAGCCCTGCCAGGCGTTCCAGGTCGAATGGCATGAGAACCTGAGCAGCGACCTGATGACCATGCAGGCCACGATCAACTCGCAGCAGGATCAACTGGATAAACTGCTGCTCGGGCGCGATATCGAGTTGGTGTGGGTCGATGTGCAGCGCAAGTTCCATTCGTCGCAGATGCCGATCCACATCGGTCGCGTCAGTCAGGCCGAGTTCGTGGTCAATGATCCGCGCGTATCGCGCTCCCATGCCCGCATCCATTGGCGCAACGGAAGCATCCTGCTGGCCGATATCAGCACCTACGGTACCTGGGTGCGATTTGCCGGCGGCGGGTCAGACCTGTTGCTGCGTCGTGAAGAATGTGTACTTCACGGTAGTGGCGAGATCGCACTCGGTGCATCGTTCGGCGACTTGACGGTACCGACAGTGCGGTTCGCCATCACCTGAAGATGGTCAGATCCTGTCTGCGAACGCCACTCCAGTGGTTAACATAATGCACATCGTATAAATTTAAATAGTACACGCCAACAACAGGAACCTACCACTTGCCTTTGGGTTGCTGTGCCCGCACGAATGCCGCGATGATGTCCGCCGCCTCAGCCCGATTGGCGCGCTGGGCAAAGTCGATCGCCGTCAGGTCTTGCTTGTTTTTCAGAAATGGGTCTGCGCCTGCTTCGAGCAGAAGCTTCACGGAGGACGGTGTGCCGTAAAAGGCGGCCATCATCAATGGTGTTGTGCCGTTGGGTGATGCAGCGTCGATATAGGCACTCTTGTCCAGCAACAGGCGCATCACATCCAGATGGCCTCGCGTCGCCGCATAGTGCAAAGGTGTCCAGCCGGTTTTGTTGACATCGGCGTCCCGCTCGATCAGGCCCTTGACGATGTCCATTTGCCCGCCCAGGGCAGCCAGCATCAAAGGACTTTCGTCCACCTTGTTGCGCGCCTCGACCTCGACCTTTTCCCAGCTCAGCAGCGCCTGAACGGCTTTGGCGGCGTTTTCCTTGATCGCAACATGCAGTGCGTGATCACCCTGGGGATCGCGCACATTGCCAGCGAATCCGCGCGTCAGCAGCGCACGAATGGCCGGCGCGTCGTCATTTTTCACGGCCGAGAAGTAGTCTTCGTAAGAGCCGGAAAAAGCCGATGAAAATGTAATTAAAACAAATAGATAAAGAACATATTTAAAGTTATTTCCATAGAATTTACATGAGGAATATTGACCAGTAGAAGCTGCGTTCATGCCATGACTCCATTAAAGAGTTGCTCAAAATTCCGGCTCGTAACCTCGGCAATCTCCTCAACCGCGCAACCCCTGACTTCGGCGATCTGCTTCGCGACAAAGGGCACATAGGATGGATTGTTCGTCTTGCCCCGGTACGGGACCGGCGCCAGGTAGGGACTGTCGGTTTCAATCAGCAGCCGGTCCATAGGGACAAACGCAGCCACGTCGCGCAGGTCCTGGGCGTTTTTGAAGGTCAGGATGCCAGAGAAAGAAATATGAAATCCCAGGTCAAGGGCCGCCCGAGCCACTTCCCGTGTCTCGGTGAAACAGTGAAAGACGCCCCGGGCCTGCGCCGCCATGGGGAACGATGCGCCCTCTTCCCGCAAAATCGCCAATGTATCGTCAGAGGCACTGCGGGTATGGATCACCAGTGGCAAATCCAGCTTTCGCGCGGCCCGAATATGCACACGATAGCGCTCGCGCTGCCACTCCATGTCGGCCACGGAGCGCCCATTCAGACGATAGTAGTCCAGGCCTGTCTCGCCAATGCCCACGACCCTTGGCAGTTGCGCACGTTCCAGCAGGTCGTCCAGGCTCGGTTCACGCACATCCTCGTTGTCCGGGTGCACTCCGACGGTGGCCCAGAAGTTGTCATGCGACGTGGCCAGCGCATGCACCTGCCCAAACTCCTCCAGCGTGGTGCAAATACACAGGGCGCGATCCACCCGGGCCAGCGCCATGGCCTCGCGGACGGCAGGCAGGTTCCGGGCCAATTCTGGAAACGAGAGGTGGCAATGTGAGTCAGTGAACATCTGGGGTGGTTCCGCAACCGGAAGATCGGGTGTGCAACCGCTGCGATGACACATGCGCTCGGCCCTGGCCGCATGATCCGCGGTGGTTACAAAATGCGCGTCAAATGGTCTGGGTCGGACGATCGGATCCCAGCGCCGCACCCAGAATTTCTTCGATCTTGAGTTTCAGCAGCTTCGATTTTTCATCGCGCGGGAACTGGATGCCGACACCCTGTGTGCGGCTCCCAGCCGCCTTGGCTGGCGTGACCCAGGCCACCTTGCCAGCCACCGGATACCGCTGGGGATCCTCCGGCAACGACAACAACACATAGATATCGTCGCCCAGTTTGTACTCGCGCGCAGTGGGAATGAAGATTCCACCCTCAATGAACAGCGGAATATAGGCTGCGTACAGCGCCGCCTTTTCCTTGATCGCCAACTGAATGACACTGGGCCGGGGCGAGGTGGTCGATGTACTCATGCGTGAATGCTTAATCTGCCGAGTTTAGAGCGATTTTCGCCTGACTCAGCAAAGCCTCGATCATCAGTCCCGGATTGAAAGGGTGCTCCATCGTCCGGGTCGCTTTCGAAAGGTCCCGCCCCCACTGGCTCAGGACAGCAAATCGTCCACCAGAAGGCAGGTCGCACGGTTCGAAAAATCGCGGTGCCGCGCCCTGCTGCTGCAACTGCAAGTCGTGGCACAACTTGTGCAGCAAGCCCACCACCTGCACCGCTGACATGCCCTGCATCGGGCCGGCATCGCCACGTTCGACTGCCTTCGGCAGTTGCGACCACCACAACGCGTCCTGGCCACTGGCAGCCAGCGCCAGTGCATCGTCGGGTCGCCCACCTGCGGCGCGCAACCAGTTCGACGCGTGATCGGTCGCCACGCCATGCAGCGAGAACCAGGACATCACTTCCGAAGCCAACGGCCAGGCCATGGCGTGCGCCAGACATCGACTGCGAATGGTCGGCAACAACAACTGCGCCCCTTCGCTGGCCAGTACGAAGCGGACATCACCTGGCGGCTCCTCCAGCGTCTTGAGCAAAGCGTTGGCCGTGACCGGGTTCATCCGTTCGGCCGGAAAGACCAGCACCACTTTGCCGCGGCCGCCAGCGCTGGTACGCTGGGTAAATTCGATCGCATCGCGCATGGCGTCGACGCGGATTTCCTTGCTGGGCTTGCGCTTCTTGTCGTCAATGTCGGATTGCGCCTTCTCGCTCAGCGGCCATTGCCGTTCGAGCATTTCCGTCTCAGGCATCAGCATGCACAGGTCGGCATGGGTACGCACCGCAATCGCATGGCAACTATGGCATGCGCCGCAGGCTCCAATTGGCGACGGGTTGTCGCACAGCCACGCACGCGCCATTTCAAGCGCCAGTGTGTATTGGCCCAGACCGGAAGGACCCTGCAACAGCCAAGCATGACCCCGCTGCGCCAGCAGGCTTTGCAACTGGCGTCCGATCCATGGCGCCAATGCAGCGTTCTCGCTCATGTCATTGCTCCATGGCGCCGTGCGCCACGCGCAGGGCATGAAAGATCGAGCGGCCGCGGAACAGGCCAGTCCAGGGGCCGCCGCCGCGCACGGCCGCTCCAAATCGGCCGGCTGACCCCCCCACTGGGGGGTTCAGCCGGCGTACATGCAGCGAGCCGGACAGACGGGGGGCGTCTTTCATGTCAGCCATCCCTTGGAGCGCACCGCAGCCGATACCTGATGCCAGACCACTTCGCGCGGCGAACCGGCGTCGATTCGCGCGAAACGCTCAGGTGCAGTCTGTGCCCGGTCCGCATAGGCCTGGCGCACGCGGGCGAAAAAATCTACACCGCGGGCCTCGAAACGGTCTGGTTCTCGCGCATTTGCCAAGCGGCGCGCCGCCTCGGCAGGCGCCAGGTCAAACCACAGCGTCAGATCGGGCTGCAACACGGCAACGGCATCGTCTTGGCGGCCTTCAGCTGCGATCTTGTCACCCTGAACCCACGATTCGAGTTGTGCCAATACGGCCCGTGAAAGGCCTTGACCACCGCCTTGATAGGCAAAGCTGGAGTCGCTGAAGCGGTCGCACAAGACCACCTCGCCCCGTGCCAAAGCAGGCCGGATCACCTGGCAGACATGGTCGCGCCGTGCTGCAAATACCAGCAAGGCCTCGGTCAAGCCGTCCATCGGCAGGCTCAGCACCAGCTCGCGCAACTGCTCGGCCAAGGGCGTGCCACCGGGCTCACGTGTCACCATCACCACCCTGCCATGGGCCTGAAGCTCTTGAGTCAGCGCCTGCAGGTGGCTGGATTTTCCCGCGCCATCGATCCCCTCGAAGGTGATGAATACGCCGTTCATGACCCTGGACTCACTGCTTGCGCTGGAACTTGTTGACCGCACGGTTGTGGTCGTCAAGGGTGGCACTGAATTCGCTTGTTCCGTCACCGCGGGCAACGAAGTACAGTGCCTTGGTCGGCGCCGGTGCCACTGCAGCGAGCAATGAATCACGACCCGGCATCGCAATTGGCGTGGGTGGAAGTCCGCTGCGGGTGTAGGTGTTCCAGGGGGTGTCGGTCTGCAAGTCCTTCTTGCGCAGATTGCCATCAAAACGCTCACCCAGTCCGTAGATCACCGTCGGGTCGGTCTGCAGCATCATGCCCACCCGCAGTCGGTTGCTGAAAACACCGGCAATGAGTGGTCTGTCCGACCCTCGGCCGGTTTCCTTTTCGACAATGCTGGCCAGAACCAGTGCCTGCTCCGGCGTCTGCAGCGGGCTGTCGCTCGCGCGGTTTTGCCATGCGGCCTGCAGATGTCGGTCCATCGTGCGCATCGCCAGCGCCAAAAGTTTGAGGTCGCTCGAGCCTTTCGCATAGCTGTAGGTATCCGGAAAGAAGCGCCCCTCCGGATGTTGTTTCGGTCGACCGAGTTGCTCCATGACGGCCTCATCCGCTAGCCCGTGGGTTTCCTGGCGCAACTGGGGCGCATTGGCCAGGGCCTCGCGCAGTTGGCGAAAATTCCAGCCCTCTACCAGGGTCAGGGAGCGCAGCGATTCTTCGCCCCGTACCAATTTGCGCAACAGGCTCCGCGGTGTGGTGCCCTGCTCGATTTCATAGCTGCCGGCGCGAATCTGGCGCGCGTCGCCCGAAATGCGGAACCATGCATACAACAGCTGCGCTGAGGTGTCGACACCGGCACGCACCACAACCTGGGCCACACCCTGGGCGCTGGTGCGCGGGTCGATGGACACGTCCACTGAGTCCGTCGCGATCGCCAGCGGCTGGTTCAGCCACCATGTCGCGGCTCCACCCAACGCGCTGGCCAGCAACACGAGAAGCAGCAAAAGTCGTCGCACAGGCCTGTCGTCCGGATGTAGAAGGATAGAGGATGATAATTGACGCCATGAACTCCTTACCTGATGGCCTGGCCTTGTTGACCCCTCTGGGCGTGATCCGTGTCGAAGGCGCTGATGCAGCAAGTTTTCTGCACGGACAGTTGACCCACGATTTCGCCTTGTTGGGCATGTCCGAAGCCCGACTGGCCGCCTTTTGCACCGCCAAAGGCCGGATGCAGGCCAGCTTCATCGGCTTCAAGCGCGCGCCGGACGAGGTCCTGCTGGTGTGCCAGCGCGACCTGTTGCCGGCGGTACTCAAACGCCTGTCGATGTTCGTGATGCGCGCCAAGGCACGCTTGAGTGATGCCAGCGACTACTACCGCATCTGTGGCCTGGCCGGTTCGGCTGTCACGCCATTTGGTGATGCGCCGCGCAAGGCCTGGTCGCGCCAGGATCACGGCAACGCCACCGTGGTACAGCTATATCCTGCGGGCGATGTGGCGCGTGCCTTGTGGCTTGCTCCGGCGGCAGACGCTTTGCCATTGGGCGAAAACATGCCTTTGGAACTCTGGCAGTTCGGCGACGTCCTGGCCGGTGTGGCCATGCTCAATGCCGCAGTGGTCGAAGCCTTTGTTCCGCAGATGCTCAATTACGAGTCGGTCGGCGGCGTGAACTTCAAGAAGGGTTGCTATCCGGGACAGGAAGTGGTCGCGCGCAGCCAGTTTCGGGGCGTGCTCAAACGTCGGGCCATGCTGGCCCACAGCGCTGCGCCTCTGGCCGCAGGACAGGAGATTTTCCGCAGCGACGACGGCGATCAGCCTTGCGCCACGGTGGTACAGGCCGCGCCGCATCCGGATGGCGGCTGGGACGCCATCGTATCGGGTCAGGTGGCTGCATTGCAGGCCGGCGATCTGCACCTTGCCGGAGCCGAAGGCCCCGACGTGCAGGTGCGCGCCATGCCCTACCCTCTGCTCGACGACATATGAATTGCAAGCGAGCGTCTGACGCGGCCCCCTGGGGCGATCAGCCTACAGACTGGCCAACGGGCGCGCCAGATCGACGTGGACAATCCCCGCCACCTGGTAGACCTCGCCCATGCGACTGAACCCGAGTCGGGTGTAAAAGCCTTCGGCGCTGCGTTGCGACTGCAGCATGACACGATTGTCGCCCCGCTCCGATGCCTTGTGCATCAATGCATGCATCACCACCTGGCCAAAACCGGTCGAACGCATGGTGCGGTTGACCGCAACCCGGGCGATTCGGGCCAACGCGGGACCTTCGTGCACCAGGCGACCGGTTGCCAGGGCCAGGCCCATGCGATTGCACACCAGCGCATGCACTGCGTCATCGTCTGCGGCATCCTGCTCCAGACCTTGTGTGATGCCTAACTCGTCGACAAACACTTGACGGCGCAGAGCGCTTGCCTGCGCTCCGAGTTCGGCCCAGCTACCCACCCGCACGTTGATCGGTGATACGCCAGCCTCAAATGATTGCAGCAGTTCCCTCAATTGGGGCGGCACGGGCTTGGAGGTCTGGGTTGCCGGGTCGGCGAACACATAGTTCAGTTCGCCACTGACC
>JBKJRR010000172.1:0-7967 GCA_046594635.1 Burkholderiaceae bacterium | reverse complement strand
GTTGGTTCGCGTGGCTGCGGTTGCTCCGGCAAAGCTGCTTCTGTTGCGAATGGATCGTTGGCACCCCATCACGACAGCGCGCTGGATTCCCAGCCGGTGGCGAACGACGATATGTCGTTGGATCTCCGAGACAACGCCTGATCGGCGCAGCTGAGGGCGCATTCGGCCCGCGGTGCGGCCTTTTGCGGGGGATACAATCCGCGATTGGGTTTGCATGCCAGAGGTTGAGTGGAGTGCAAACGGGTCTCCCGTCATTGCCCGCATTCATGCATGTTCTGGCGTTGGGAAGAATGGGCCGTTCCGGCTTAAAGGAAAGCTGTAATGAGTGGCAAAAATCCAGCGGCTCCTCAAGGTGATCAACGGATCATCAAGAAGTACCCCAACCGGCGCCTGTACGACACCAAAAGTTCGGCCTACATCACCTTGACCGAGGTGCGTCAACTGGTAATGGATGGCGTGTCATTTGCGGTGGTTGATGCCAAGACCGGCGACGACCTCACGCGCAGCATACTGCTGCAGATCATCCTGGAGCAGGAGGCCAACGGCTCGCCCATGTTCACGGCGCCGGTGCTGTCCAACGTCATCCGCTTTTATGGCCACACCATGCAGGGATTCATGGGCGGATATCTCGAAAAGAACATGCAGACCCTTATGGACGTGCAGACCCGGCTCGGCGAGCAGTCCGAGAAGCTCACGCCCGATATGTGGAAGCAGTTCATGAACATGCAGTTGCCCATGGTGCAGGGCATGATGGGTCCCAATCTGGATCAGTCCAAGCATCTGCTCACGCAATTGCAGGAGCAGATGCAGAAGCAGACGGAGCAGGTCCTGAGCAGTTTCGGGATCAAACGCTGATGCACGCTGCGGGGCGCGACAATACGACGATGCAAGAAGTTCTTTCGACCCCTTCCTCTTTTTCCGTCCCTTCCGTCAAGGTTCCGACGGTCGGCTTCATCAGCCTGGGTTGCCCCAAGGCGCTGACCGACTCCGAACTGATACTGACCCAGCTCAGCGCTGAGGGTTACCAGACGTCCAAATCCCTCGAAGGCGCCGATCTGGTCATCGTCAATACCTGCGGCTTTATCGACGACGCGGTGCGCGAGAGTCTGGACTCGATCGGTGAGGCGCTGGCCGAAAACGGCCGCGTCATCGTCACTGGCTGTCTGGGTGCCAAGTCAGGCGCCGATGGTGGCAATCTGGTTCGCCAGGTGCATCCCAAGGTGCTGGCGGTGACCGGTCCGCATGCCACGCAGGAAGTCATGGACGCTGTCCATGAAAATCTGCCCAAGCCGCACGACCCTTTTGTTGATCTGATTCCGAATGCGTTCGGTGTTGCTGGCATCAAGTTGACGCCACGCCACTATGCGTACCTGAAGATCAGCGAAGGTTGCAATCATCGCTGCACGTTCTGCATCATTCCGTCGATGCGCGGCGATCTGGTATCGCGTCCCATCGGTGATGTGCTGGGTGATGCGCGCGCATTGTTCGAAGGCGGCGTCAAGGAGTTGCTGGTCATCAGCCAGGACACGTCGGCGTATGGCGTCGACGTCAAGTACCGCACAGGATTCTGGGATGGCAAACCGGTCAAGACCCGCATGCTCGATCTGGTGCAGGCGCTGGCTGATCTGGCCGAACCTTATGGCGCCTGGGTGCGCTTGCACTATGTGTATCCGTACCCGAGTGTGGACGCCGTGATTCCGCTAATGGCGACAGGGCGGGTGCTGCCGTACCTGGACGTGCCATTGCAACACAGTCATCCGGATGTGCTCAAGCGGATGAAGCGGCCGGCCAGCGGCGAGAGGAATCTCGAGCGCATCCAGAAGTGGCGCGCCGAGTGTCCGCAGATCGTTATTCGCAGCACCTTCATTGCAGGTTTTCCCGGGGAGACCGAGGCTGAGTTTCAACATCTGCTCGACTTCATGCAGGAAGCGCAGATCGATCGTGCCGGTTGTTTCGCCTACAGCCCTGTTGACGGTGCGGTGGCCAACACCATTGACGGCATGGTGCCTGCGCAGTTGCGCGAAGAGCGCCGGGCCCGCTTCATGGCAGTGGCCGAGCAGGTTTCGATCGAGCGGCTCAAGCGCCGAATTGGTGCCACGATGCAGGTGCTAGTGGACTCGGCCCCGGCAATGGGGCGCCGCGGAGGCACCGGACGCAGTTATGCAGATGCGCCGGAGATCGACGGCATCGTGCGTTTGTTGCCGCCACAAAAAGCCAGCAAGACTTTCAAGGTCGGGGAATTCACCCGGGCCAAGATCGTCGACACGCAGGGCCACGACCTTGTCGCCATCCCTGTATAAGTCGACACCCAAAGAAAAAGCCGCTGCGACTGCAGCGGCTTTCATATTGCCCGCCGCTGCGATCGCAACGGCTTTCATTAACCCAACTATTTTTGGTGCCCAGGAAGGGACTCGAACCCCCACGAAGTTACTCGCTAGTACCTGAAACTAGTGCGTCTACCAATTCCGCCACCTGGGCATTTCAGGAAAGAGGAGATTGTATCAAGAATATGAGTGCTTCCAGCGGCTTGCTGGATGAAATTGAAGGGACCATCCAGGGGCACCGGGACGGTCATGGATTTGTCGCGCGCGATGACGGCGAAGCCGACATTTATTTGCCACCCAACGAGATGCGGGCGGTTTTGCACAAGGACCGCGTCAAGGTGCGTGTCGTGCGCAGCGACCGCAAGGGACGACCCGAAGGACGGGTGGTTGAAATCGTCGAACGCCCCAAACAACCCATCATCGGCCGACTGCTGCAAGAGGGCGGAGTCTGGCTCGTGGCGCCCGAGGACAAGCGTTACGGCCAGGACGTGCTGGTACCCAAAGGGGCCACCGGGACTGCGAAGGCGGGACAGGTTGTCGTGGTCGATCTGGTGGAGCCACCGGCCTTGTACGGTCAGCCGGTCGGGCGCGTGAAAGAGGTATTGGGCGAGGTTGACGACCCCGGCATGGAGATCGAGATCGCGGTGCGCAAGTACAGCGTGCCACACGAGTTTTCCGAGGCCTGTATCGCGCTGGCACGCGGTTTGCCGGACAAGGTGCGCCCGCAGGACAAGAAGAACCGGGTCGATCTGACCGACGTTCCCCTGGTGACGATCGATGGCGAAGACGCGCGCGACTTTGATGACGCCGTCTATTGCGAACCTGCCACGACCGGGCGGGGCAAGTCGGCGGTCAAGGGCTGGCGCCTGCTGGTTGCCATCGCCGATGTCAGTCACTATGTGGATACCGGTTCGGCGATCGACGTCGACGCCTACGATCGCGCCACCAGCGTGTATTTCCCGCGTCGTGTGATTCCGATGCTGCCAGAGAAGTTGTCCAACGGCTTGTGTTCGCTCAATCCGGAGGTCGATCGACTTTGCATGGTGTGCGACATGTTTGTCGACTCCACCGGTGAGGTCACGGCCTATCAGTTCTATCCGGCCGTCATGTGGAGTCATGCCCGGTTCACCTATACCGAGGTGGCAGCCATCCTGGCCAACACGCGCGGCTCCGAGGCCCAGCGGCGCAAGGAGCGGGTCGGCGACCTGATGAATCTGCACGATGTCTACCGTGCGCTCAACAATGCGCGCAACCGGCGTGGAGCGGTCGACTTCGAGACCGTGGAGACGCAGATCGTCTGCGATGAGAGCGGCCGTATCGAAAAGATCGTGCCGCGTACCCGCAACGATGCGCACAAGTTGATCGAGGAAGCCATGCTGGCCGCCAACGTCTGCAGTGCCGACTTCATCCTGCAGAGCAAGCACAACGGCCTGTACCGCGTACATGAGGGGCCGACCCCCGAGAAGCGGGAGATCCTGAGCAGCTACCTGAAGGCGACCGGCATAGGTCTGGACATCAGCGATGATCCGACGCCAGGCGAGTTCCAGCGTATTGCGCAGGCGACCAAGGACCGGCCGGACGCGCAGCAGATCCATTCCATGTTGCTGCGCTCAATGCAGCAGGCGATCTACACGCCTGTCAACAGCGGCCACTTCGGTCTGGCCTTTGCTTCTTACACGCACTTCACCAGTCCGATCCGACGTTATCCCGACCTGCTGGTGCACCGGGTGATCAAGGCCATCCTGGCCAAGAGCCGTTACCAGTTGCCGGTTTTGCCGACGCCGGGTGAGGCCCATGCCAAATTGTCGCGCCGGCTCGAAAAAGGTGCGGCGCTGCGTGCTAAAACCACAGACGAAAAGCCGCGCAAGCTCAATCCCGAGGGCGCGGCGTGGCTGGCCGCCGGCCTGCATTGCAGTGCCAATGAAAGAAGGGCCGACGAGGCCAGCCGCGATGTGGAAGCCTGGCTCAAGTGCAAGTACATGCGCGAGCATCTGGGTGAGGAGTATGGCGGGGTGGTCTCCTCGGCGACGAGCTTCGGCATCTTTGTCACGCTCGATGCGATGTATGTCGAGGGTCTGGTGCATATCACCGAACTGGGAGGCGAATATTTCAAGTTCGATGAAATGCGCCAGGAACTGCGGGGTGAGCGCACCGGCATGCGTTATTCGATCGGTACGCGGGTCCGGGTGCAGGTCAGCAGGGTGGATCTCGACGGCCGACGCATCGACTTCCGGCTGGTGCGCGACGACGAAGACCTCGCGCTGCGACCCGTGAAGGACAAAGGCGCTGGCCATGACACGTCGCCGCGTGTTGTGCGCGACGACATGTCGGTGGACAAATCATCGCGGCGCAAGCCTCGCAAAGGTGCGGAATCGGCCTCGCGCAGCAACAAGCCGACCGGCTCTGCCGGAAAAGTGGCACCGCGCAATGGTGCTGCCGGCAAGCGCGGCAGGACTTCACGGCGGTGAGCCTGGGTTCGCCACCGGCAGATTGTCATCATCAACAACCTAGGAGTGTGTGAGACATGTCTTCTGTATCGAAAATTGCGATCGTCACCGGAGCCGGCAGCGGCGTCGGCAGAGCCGCTGCGCTGGCCCTGCTCGGTGCAGGTTATCGTGTGGTGCTGGCCGGCAGGCGCAAGGAGCCGCTGGAGACAGTCGTGCAGGAAAGCGGCGCGGGCGATCGGGCGTTGGCCGTTCCTGCCGACGTGTCGGATCCGGACTCGGTTCGGGCGCTGTTCGATGCCACTGTCAAGGCGTTCGGTCGCCTTGATGTGGTGTTCAACAATGCCGGCGTCAATGCCCCCGGTATTCCGCTGGAAGATCTCACCGTTGACCAGTGGCGCAACGTCGTGGACATCAATCTCACGGGTGCGTTTCTCTGTATTCAAAACGCGTTTCGCGTAATGAAGGCGCAGTCGCCGATGGGCGGACGCATCATCAACAACGGTTCGATCTCGGCCCATGTACCGCGTCCGAATTCCATCGCCTATACGGCGACGAAACACGGCGTCATGGGACTGACCAAGACCGCCTCGCTGGACGGTCGCAAGTACGACATCGCGGTCGGTCAGATCGACATCGGCAATGCCGCCACCGAAATGGCGCAGCGCATGGCAACGGGCGTGATCCAGGCCAATGGCGAGATCGCCATTGAGCCGCTGATGGATGTCAACGTTGTCGGTCAGTCGGTTTTGTACATGGCCAGCCTGCCACCGAGCGCCAACGTGATGTTCCATACGGTCATGGCGACCAAGATGCCGTTCGCCGGCCGCGGCTGACCTGCTGCGTTCCGGCCTTGGTTTGGCCTGACGCGTTCAGCGCAGCGCGCGGGCCAGTGCTCCGGCCGTCAGTGCGGTGCCGGTCGGCCAACAGTCGGCCGCCGCGCCATGGGCGAATACCGCTGCGCATGCCGCCTCGAAAGCGGGCAAACCTGCAGCCAGTCTGGCGCCGATCAAACCGGCCAACACATCACCACTGCCGGCGGTGGCCAACAAGGCATTGCCGGTCGGATTGATGGCTGGCATTTGGTCAGCAGCAGCAACAATGGTGCCGGATCCCTTGAGAACCACGGTGCATCGAAAACGGGCCGCCAGGCGGCTTGCCGCGTCGAGGCGGTCCGTCTGGATCTGGGCTGCGGTGGTGCCCAGCAATCGGGCCGCTTCCAGCGGATGCGGGGTCAGCACCGTCCGTTGTTCACGATGGGCCCGGGCCATCAGCAATTGCTGCAATTGGCTGTCGGTGGCCAGCGCGTTGAGAGCATCGGCGTCCAGTACCAGTGCGCGGGAACGCGACAACAAGGCCGGTAGTGGCTTTCGTATCGCATCACCCCCGCCGCAGCCACTCACGACTGTCAGGCGCTCAAGCGGCAGGATATCTACCTCGCGCAACATCAGTTCCGCAGACGCAGACGCAAGCGTTGCGGCCTGGGCGTCCAGCGGGCAGAGAAATACCCGTCCGGCACCTGCCTGCAGGCATGCGGTTGCCGCCAGCAGGGCTGCTCCGGTCAATCCGCTCGCCCCGCCGACGACGGCTACATCTCCGTAACTGCCCTTGTGTGATGCGTGTCGTCTCTGCACGCTGGCAGGGCGCGCAAGCAGGCGGGCCGTCGGCGCGCCCGTGTCAGGTATTTCGGCGCAGTCGACCTGCAGATCGTCCAGCCAGACCTGGCCCGCCATGTCCCGTCCTTCGCCCGTGAACAGGCCCGGCTTGATCGTGAGCAGGCAGAGCGTGGCGCTGGCCCGCACGCAGGCTTCGGCGGCTTTTCCTGTATCTGCATTAAGGCCGGTGGGGATGTCGATCGCCAGCACGGGAGTGTGGTGGCCTTGCATCAGGTGAATCCACTGGGCCATCACCCCGTCTGGAGTGCGTGTTGCGCCGATTCCCAGCAAGGCGTCGATGCACAGGTCCCACTGCAAAGGCGGTTGCAAAGCAAACGTCACGCCTGCTTCGAGCGCGCGCGCGCGTGAAGCTGCGGCATCCGCTGGAGCTGCGGCCGGATCACCCAGACAGGTGACGGTGACCTGACAACCCCAGCGCTGCAGAAACATCGCCGCCTCCATGCCGTCGCCACCGTTGTTGCCGGGACCCGCCGCGACCCAGACGGTGCGCGCATGGGGTGCAATGGCCAAGGCCAGTCGGGCACACGCCAGTCCGGCGCGCTGCATCAGAGCATGGGGCGGCGTGCCGGACAAGGCCGCAAGTTCGAGTGACCGCGTTGCCGCGGTATTGTGCAACGGCCATTGCGGGCCAGCCACTATGTGCCGGGGGGGCGGCCCGAAGCTTGGCAACATCATCAGAATTCGAAGGTCTCGCCTTCACGGGCAAGCCGGATGTCTGGCCCGCCGCCCTGCGGCTGCGGGTTGTCGCTCAAGGCCTGCGCAAAGACCGCTTCAAGTGCGTCATCACTGCGGGTCGGCTCGTGGTGGGTGCAGAATAGTGTTTTCACCTGGGCGGCGCGGGCCAGCGCGATGCTGGTGTCAAAGCTGCCGTGTCCCCAGCCCCGTTTGGCCGGAAACTCCTGGCGCGTGTAGGAGGTGTCGGCGATCAGCACGTCGATGCCCTGGATTGCGCGCAGGATGGCACTGTGTTTCTCGTCCACGAACTGCTGGTACTCGGCGTATTCGGTGTCGTCGGGTTCGTAGATGTTGTAAGGCGGCTCATGGTCGCCGGTGAAAAACATCGACTTGCCATCGCAGTCGATCCGGTAACCGAAATCGATCACCGGGTGATTCAACAAGACCGGTGTCACCGTCGCGCTGCCGACCTGCACCGATTCGCCCGGTATCAGCGTCACGTATTGCATGCGCGCCTTGAGTTCGGCTTCGCGCACCGGAAAGTAGCTGTATTGCAACTGTACCGACATGATCTGCTCGACACCATTGCCGGAGACCGGATCGAATGCGCCATGCAGGCGCAGCGTGTTGCCAGGGATGAAATTGGGCACAAAAAATGGCAGGCCCTGGATGTGGTCCCAATGCGAATGCGTGATCAGGATGTTCGCGGTCAGCGGCATCTCTGCAAGCAAGGCGTTCGACAACGGGAAAATGCCGGTGCCTGCGTCAATGATGAGGAGCTCATTGGCGTCGGTACGCACTTCGATGCAGGTGGTGTTGCCGCCATAACGGACGGTCTTGGGGCCGGG
>JBKJRR010000468.1:0-11839 GCA_046594635.1 Burkholderiaceae bacterium | reverse complement strand
TCACGTGGCTCACCATTGGCAAGCGTGATTTCACCCAGCAGCAATGCGCGGCCATCACCGAGTTGTCCGGCCCATTGGCCGAACTGATGGCCGCTGTAGACGCTGGCCAGCGGCTCGGACCCTGGCAGGACGGCGTTACCCGTCCAGACCGACAGTGCCTGGTCGCCGGCCATCCACTTGTTGCTCAGACCCAACGCCCTGGCCACCCGTTGGCTCCGCCCAACCCAGTAGGGGGCGGGCAACGATGACGGCTGCAGCCGCGTAAAAAAGGCGGGGTCGAGTGCGGCGAAGCGATTGTTCCAGCAAAATGCCGGAGGCTCCGTCGCCACCTCGGACGGGGTAGTGCACATGTCCATGTAAGCCATTGTCCTGCAGTTGACCAGGCGCCGTCGGCAAGTGGGGAATACACGGTCGGGGAACGGTACCAGTTGCGTAATACTACGGTCATGCCGGCGGCCGTCCGTTGCCTGGCACATCACCACCCCCTGACAGGAGATATGCCCATGCTTGGCCTGATGCAGAACCAACCCTTGATGATTTCTTCCCTGATCGAATTCGCCGAGCGTCATCATGGCGAAGGCGAGATTGTCTCGCGCCGTGTCGAGGGTGATATTCACCGTACCCATTACGCGCAAGTAGCCGCGCGCGCGCGGCAGGTTGCCAATGCGCTGGACCAGCTCAAACTCGATTTCAGTGACCGGGTTGCCACGCTGGCCTGGAACGGATACCGCCATCTGGAGCTGTATTTTGGGGTCAGCGGTTCGGGGCGGGTACTGCATACGCTCAATCCGCGCCTGCATCCAGATCAGATTGCCTGGATTGCCAACCATGCCGAGGACAAGGTCCTGTGTTTCGACATGAGCTTTCTGCCCATCATCCAGGCGATTCATACCAGGCTGACAACGGTGAAACATTTCATCGCCTTGTGTGACACCGACAAGCTGCCAGCCGACAGCGGCATACCGGGCTTGCGCAGTTATGAGAGCTGGATCGGTGATCAGCCGGCAACGTATGCCTGGCCCGAGTTTGATGAAAACGCCGCCTCTAGCATGTGTTACACCAGCGGCACGACCGGTAACCCCAAGGCGGTGCTGTACAGCCATCGCTCGACCATGTTGCACGCATTTGCCGGCGCCTTGCCGGATGCGCTGAACATGAGCGCACGTGACTCGGTGCTGCCGGTGGTGCCGATGTTCCATGTGAACGCGTGGGGTCTGCCGTATTCGGCGGCCATGACCGGTTGCAAGATGGTGTTTCCCGGCCCGGCGATGGACGGCAAGTCGATTTTCGAGTTGATCGAGAACGAGAAAGTCACGTTTGCAGCGGGTGTTCCCACCGTGTGGCAGATGATGTTGTCGCACATGCAGGCCGGCAAGCTCCGGTTCTCCACACTCAAGCGCACCGTGATCGGTGGCTCGGCTTGTCCACCGGCCATGATCACTGCCTTCAACGACACCTACGGCGTCGAGGTCCTGCATGCCTGGGGCATGACCGAAATGTCGCCTCTGGGCACCGTGTGCACGCTCAAGAACAAGCACGACGATCTGACTGGCGCACAGAAAATGAAAATCCGGCTCAAGCAGGGCCGGGGCATCTACGGCGTCGACATGAAGATCGTCGACCCCGATGGCAGGGAATTGCCCTGGGACGGCAAGGCGTATGGCGATCTGCTGGTCAAGGGCCCGTGGATCATCAGTGACTACTTCAAGTCCGAGGAGGGCCCGCCGTTGGTCGACGGTTGGTTTCCGACCGGCGACGTTGCCACGATTGACACCGATGGCTACATGCAGATCACCGATCGCAGCAAGGATGTGATCAAGTCCGGTGGTGAATGGATCAGTTCCATCGACGTCGAGAACATCGCGGTCGCGCATCCATCGGTGGCCATGGCGGCGTGTATCGGCATCAAGCATCCGAAGTGGGACGAACGCCCGATCATCGCGGTGGTCAAGAAGCCCGGGGTCGATATCTCGCGAGACGAACTGTTGGCGTTCTACGAAGGCAAGATTGCCAAGTGGCAGGTACCCGACGATGTGGTTTTTGTTGACGCGATTCCGCTGGGAGGCACAGGCAAGATGCAAAAGACCAAGCTGCGCGAAATGCTCAAGGACTACCAGCTGCCAGGCGCCTGAGCGCATTGCTGCCGGGCCTGATGCGCCGCAGCGGTGCGACGCCGCCCGGTGCGTGCCGGGCCCGGTAAGTTCGACCCCATGGAGTTGTTTACGGTATCGCTGCTCAATGGCATCAGTTACGGACTGCTGCTGTTCATGCTGAGCGCCGGCTTGACGTTGATCTACAGCATGATGGGCGTGCTGAATTTCGCCCATACCTCGTTCTACATGCTGGGCGCCTACCTGGGCTACAGCCTCAGCGAATGGTTCGGCTTCTGGGCTGCACTGGTATCGGCGCCTCTGGTGGTGGGTCTTCTGGGGGCCGGATTCGAGCGCGTCGCCTTGCGCAGGGTGCATAGACTCGGCCATGTGGCGGAACTGCTGGTGACCTTCGGACTGAGCTTCGTCGTGCTCGAACTGGTGCAACTTGTCTGGGGCCGCAGCTCGGTCGACTACCGGGTACCGCAATTGTTCGACGGCCCTTTGGTTAGCGTGTTCGGCGTCGACTTTCCGGCCTATCGGGCGTTCATGATGCTGGTGTCGCTGACCATGCTGGGCTTGCTGGGCGGGTTGCTGACGCGAACCCGCATCGGCCTGTTGATCCGGGCCGCGCTGACCCAGCCTCACATGGTGGAGGCCCTGGGCCACGACCTGCCCAGGATTCACATGGGCGTGTTCGCCGGCGGTTGTGCGCTGGCCGGCCTGGCCGGAGTGATCGGTGGCAATACCTATGTGACGGAGCCAGGCATGGCCCTGTCGGTTGGCGCACTGGTATTTGTGGTGGTGGTGGTCGGTGGCATTGGCTCGTTGACCGGCGCTTTTGCCGCGTCACTGCTGATCGGCGTGTCGCAGACCCTCGCGGTGGGCCTGGACGTGTCTGTGGGATCCCTCGCGCACGATTGGGGCCTGGCAGCAGCACCGGTGTCCGTCGCACAAGGACTCTGGGCTCTCAAGCTCAGTCAAATCGCGCCGGTGTTGCCGTATCTGCTGATGGTGCTCACGCTGGTGGTGCGGCCCCGCGGCCTGTTTGGCCCGCGCGACGCGACATGAACCTGCACCATGCCATGGCCGACCTACCCGGCCAAAGTCAGGCTTCATTGGCCATCGCGCGCGTGGCATGGCTGCTGTATGTGCTGGTCTGGCTTGCGGCGCCGCTGGTGCTGAACGCGGGTTTGCACCTGAACCTGCTCAGCCAGATCGGCATCGCGACCATCGTGTGCCTGAGTTACAACATCCTGCTCGGGCAGGGCGGCATGCTCAGTTTCGGCCACGCGCTGTATTCGGGCATGGGAGCGTTCCTGGCCATTTTGACCTTGCAACGGATTGCCGGCGGCTGGCCAGTGCCTGTGGGCCTGATACCGCTGGTCGGAGGTCTCGCAGCCCTGGTGCTGGCCTTGTCGCTCGGATGGGTGAGCACACGCAAGTCGGGCATGCCCTTTGCCATGATCACACTGGGCCTAGGAGAGTTGGCGTGGAGCGCGGCACTGATGTTTCCGGGCTTCTTTGGTGGTGAAGGCGGCCAAAGCGGGGACCGCACCGCCGGCCTGCAAACGGGCCACTGGACGCTGGGCCCGGCTTGGCAGCTGCATTATCTGGTGGCGGCTTACACGCTGGCTTGCACCGCATTGATCTACGGATTCACCCGCACGCCGCTGGGTCGGCTGCTCAATGCGGCACGCGACAACGCCGAGCGCGTCGCGTTCACCGGGCACGACCCGCACATGGTGCGGTATCTGGCGTTTGCGATTGCCGCCTTTTTTGCTGGCATTTCGGGCGGGCTGGCCGCCCTGCATTTCGAGGTGGTGACGTCCGACGTATTGTCGGGGCAGCGCTCGGGAACCTACCTGCTGTTCACGGTGCTCGGTGGCACAGGTTTTTTTGCCGGCCCCATCATTGGCGCCGTCGTGATGGTGTTGTCGCTGGCCCTGTTCAGCGCACTGACACCGGCCTGGTTGCTGTACCTTGGGCTGGGATTCATGCTCGCGGTGATGTACCTGCCTGGCGGACTGGCCAGCCTGGCCAGCACCACGTTTCGCCAGCGCGTGATCCGGCGCTGGCGCCAGGCGCCCTGGTGCAGTCTGGCCTGGCTTGGCGCCGGGTTGCTGACGGGCACCGGCCTGGCGGCCTTGGTCGAGTTGGCCTACCAATGGCATTTGCGCTCCGCATTGGGCGACAAGCTTCGTTTTCTGGGCGTGTCACTTGACGCCGGATCGCCAGGCAGTTGGCTGGGCGCTGCGGTCGCCGCATTGGTGGGTGCACTGGCCATGGGCTGGTTCGCCCGGCACATGGCTATGAGGCTGTCTGCGCAGTCGTCATGACCACCGCTGCACACACCCAGCCGCCGGCACCCGACGTGCTGCGCATCCAGGGATTGCACAAACAGTTCGGCAAGAGTGTGATCCTGCGTGGCCTGGACCTGTCAGTCGTCCAGGGCGAGTCGCTTGCCATCATTGGTCCCAATGGCGCCGGCAAGTCCACACTGTTCAACCTGATCAGTGGCCGCATGCCCCCTACGAAGGGCGAGATCTGGCTCAAGGGCCGGCGCATCGACGGCCGACCGGCATTTCAGGTCAATCGACTGGGCTTGTCGCGCAGCTTCCAGATCAGCCACGTGTTTGCGCGGCTGAGCGTTTTCGAGAACCTGCGCTGCGCGGTGTTGTGGAGTCTGGGCCATCGCTATGTGTTCTGGCGTGCCATGGGCAGTTTGCAGGATGTGACGCAGCGCGCGGTTGACATGATGGAACGCATCGGCCTTGAACGACGCCGCGACGTGCTGGCGTCGGAGCTCAGTTATGCCGAGCAGCGGGCGCTGGAAATTGGCCTGACTGTGATTGGTGGCGCTGATGTGGTCCTGCTGGACGAACCGACCTCGGGCATGAGCCAGAGCGAGACCCGTCACTTCACCGATCTGATTCGGACGCTGACCCGCGGCAAGACCTTGCTGACGATCGAGCACGACATGAATGTGGTGTTCGATCTGGCCGATCGGGTCGCCGTGCTGGTGCAGGGCGAACTGCTGTGCTGCGATGTGCCGCAGGTGGTACGCGCCGACGCCCGGGTGCAGCAGGCCTACCTGGGTCACGTCGAAGAGCCGACGATCGCCGCAGGTACTGGGCCATGTTGAGCGTGCGCGGTTTGACTGCCGGTTATGGCCAGGGTGCCGTGTTGCAGGGCGTCGATGTGCAGGTTGCGCCTGGCGAGATCGTGGTTGTGCTGGGCCGCAACGGGTCCGGCCGCTCCACGCTGGCCAAGGCGGTGATGGGCCTGATCGAATGGCAGGGCGAGATGCGCTGGAACGACCGGTCCATGTACCGACTTAGGACATTCGAAATTGCCCGGTTGGGTATAGGCTATGTGCCCGAGACACGCGACGTGTTCGGCGGTCTGACTGTGCGGCAGAACCTGATGCTGGGTGTTCAACCGGCGACCCATGCCAACACCGGTACACCTTGGACACTGCCGGACATCTATCGCCTGTTTTCTCCTTTGCAGCTGCGTCAGCACGTCGACGCCGCGGTGTTGTCCGGCGGTGAACAGCAGATGCTGGCCCTTGGGCGCTGCCTGATGGGTGCGCCCACACTGATGCTGGTCGACGAGCCGACCGAAGGGTTGGCCCCCGCCTTGGTAAAGCAGGTCGCGCAATGTCTGCGGTTGCTGCGCGATCGTGGCATGTCCGTGATGTGGATGGAGCAGAAAATGGCGATTGCACTGTCCGTCGCCGACCGGGTTCTGGTGATGGGGCAGGGCCGTGTCGTGTTCGACGGCTCACCTGCGCAGCTGCGCGAGCACAGCGGATTGGTGCAGCAGTGGTTGCAGGTTTGATGCACGGCCGAATCCGGCAACTTGTCCCGATGGGGACAAACCATGAGGGCGTCGGCAGCACATGGCGCCTACAATGCTGCAAAAAAGAACGACCGTTCTATTTTATTTGGTTAACTTTCTTCGCGCGAGGATGCAGACATGTCGGCCCTATACAAAGTCCACGGCAACGTGGCAGTCATCACCTTGAACAACCCACCGGTCAACGGCCTTGGATTTGCGACGAGACGCGCCTTGGTCAAGGGCCTGTCGCGTGCCATGGCGAACAAGAAAGTCAAATCGGTCGTACTCAATGGTGACGGCAAGGCGTTCTCGGGCGGTGCAGATATCAAGGAATTTGGCTCGCCCAAGGCAGTGCAGGAGCCGAACCTGCTCAGCGTCATCCTGGCGATTGAAAACGCGACTAAACCCGTTGTCGCTGCGATGCATCTGGTGGTGATGGGCGGCGGGCTGGAACTGGCCCTGGGTTGTCATTACCGGATCGCGGCGCCCGGCTGCAAGGTGGCACTGCCCGAAGTCAAGCTGGGCCTGATTCCCGGCGCGGGCGGCACGCAGCGCCTGCCGCGGGTTTTAGGGGTCGAAGTGGCACTGAACATGATCGTCAGCGGCGAGCCACAGGCGAGCGAATTGCTGGCCAGCCTGCCGGGGCAGAAGCTGTTCGACAAGTTGGCCGCATCCAACGAAACCCTGCTTGACGAGGCCTTGGCACTGGCGAAATCGGTTGCGGCGACACGTCCGTTACCACTGGTGCGCAACCTGCCTTGCAAACACCCTCTGGGTGACGCCTATTTCCAGTTCGCCCGCAATATGGTCGGCGGCATGTCGAAGAACTATCCCGCGCCGCTCAAATGTGTCGACGCGATCGAAATTGCCACGAAGCACAAGCTCGACCAGGGCCTGGTGCTGGAACGCGAAATTTTTACCAATCTGATGTTCACGCCCGAATGCAAGGCCTTGCGCCATCTGTTCGTGGCCGAGCGCGCCACAGCAAAAATTGCCGATGTGCCGGCCGACACGCGCAAGCGCGAGATAGCTTCGATCGCTGTCATCGGCGCCGGCACGATGGGCGGTGGTATCTCGATGAACTTCCTCAATGCCGGCATTCCCGTGAAGATGCTCGAGATGAAGCAGGAGGCGCTGGACCGCGGCATCGCGACCATCCGCAAGAACTACGAGTCGCAGGTCAAGCGCGGCAAGCTCAGGCAGGACAAGTACGAGCAGCGCATGGCACTGCTGTCCACTACGCTGGACTACAGCGATCTGCGTGAGGCCGACATGGTGATCGAAGCGGTGTTCGAGGAGATGGGCGTCAAGGAAACGGTGTTCAAGAAGCTCGACGAAGTCATGAAGCCTGGCGCGATCCTGGCCAGCAATACCTCGACGCTGGACATGGACAAGATCGCCAGCTTCACGCAGCGCCCGCAGGACGTGATCGGCACACACTTCTTCAGCCCGGCCAACGTGATGCGCCTGCTCGAGGTCGTTCGCGGAGCCAAGACCGGAAAGGATGTACTGGCAACGGTGATGGCATTGGGCAAGAAGATCAAGAAAACCACCGTGGTTTCGGGCGTGTGTGATGGCTTCATCGGCAATCGCATGATCGAACAGTACAGCCGCCAGGCCGGTTTCCTGCTGGATGAGGGCTGTACGCCGGCGCAGGTCGACAAGGCGGTCGAGAAGTTCGGCTTTGCGATGGGGCCATTCCGCATGGGCGACCTTGCCGGCAACGATATCGGCTGGGCGATCCGCAAGCGCCGTGCACTTGAGCGCGCCGACATGAAATACAGCCGCACGGCCGACAAGTTGTGTGAGCTCGGGCGCTTCGGCCAAAAGACGGGTGCCGGCTGGTACGACTACCAGGCGGGCAAACGCGACGCGATTGCCTCCAGCCTGGTCGTCAAGATGATCGAGGACCATCGCAAGGAAAAAGGCATCACGCCGCGCAAGATCTCCGACGAGGAAATCGTGCAGCGACTGGTGTTCTCGCTGGTCAACGAAGGCGCGCACATCCTGGAAGACGGCATCGCGTCCAAGGCCAGTGACATCGACATGGTCTACATCACCGGTTATGGCTTTCCGATTTTCCGCGGCGGCCCCATGTGTTACGCCGACCAGGTGGGACTGTTCAACGTGGTGCAGGCGATGCAGCGCTTTGCCCTGAACCCGATGGACGATGCCGAATTCTGGACGCCTGCGCCGCTGTTGCTCAAGCTGGTGTCGCAAGGCAAGAGCTTCAGTTAACCGCTGTTGCTCGCGGACTGTCGAGATTTTTTCGCCATGATCAAGCGGCTTCTGCTGAGCCTTTTCGCGCTCATGCTGTTGCTGACCGTGGCGCTGGCGGTCAACACCCTGCGTCAGGGCTCGCACCAGATCGACGTGGCACCGCTGGCCGCCCTGGCCGTCGATCAGGCGGTGGCGAGCGCGCGGCTGGCCGAGGCAGTGCGTGCGCGAACCGTCTCGTCGGCGACCGATCCAGCGCTCAATGCGGAACAGTTCGAGCAGCTCCACGCGATGCTGCAGTCGCACTACCCGAGGGCGCATGCGGTTCTCAAACGCGAAGTGGTGGGCGGATTGAGTCTGCTGTATACATGGCCTGGATCGGATGCGAGCACGCCTGGCATCCTGCTCATGGCGCACCACGATGTGGTGCCGATAGCGCCCGGAACCGAACAGGCATGGAGCGTCGAGCCGTTTTCCGGGGTGGTCAAGGATGGTTTCGTCTGGGGACGAGGCACCTGGGACAACAAGGGCAATCTGATTGCTCAGATGGAAGCCATCGAAATGCTGGCCGGCGCCGGCTTCAAACCCCGGCGCAACATCTACCTGGTCTCGGGCGCCGACGAGGAAGTGGGCGGTCATCGTGGGGCGAAGCGTATTGCCGAGATGCTCAGGCAACGCGGGGTGCGGCTCGAATTCGTCATTGACGAGGGTATGGTGATTGCCGACGGCATCATTGCGGGTTTGCGGCCACCGGCCGCTATCGTCGGCGTGGCTGAAAAAGGCCACATGTCTGCGCTGCTCAAGATGTCGGCGACACCCGGGCATTCGTCCATGCCGCCGCCAGCAGGAAGCAGTGCCATCGCGATGATGAGTGTGGCGCTGCAGCGCATCGATGCGCAACCCTTGCCGGCCCGGCTTGACGGAGTCGCGCGGGAAATGTTCACAACCCTGGCACCCGAGATGAGTGGCTTCATGCGCGTCGCGTTCTCCAATCTGTGGTTGTTCGGTCCGGTGGTCCAGAAAAAGCTCGAAGCCAGCGCCAGCACCAACGCGCTGTTGCGCACCACGACTGCGTTGACGATGGCCCATGCCGGCAACAAGGAAAACGTACTACCCGAATTGGCCGAGGCAACAGTCAACTTCCGGCTGTTGCCGGGCGACACGATTGCCGCGGTGCTCGAGCGCATGCGCGCCCAGGTCACTTCCGTTATGGGGTCAGGCCAGTTTGAGCTGTCAGCAGCCCCTGGTGCCAGAGAAGCCACCCCTATCAGCCCGATCGACTCGCAGGCCTACCAGCTGCTTCATCGCACCATTCGTGAGGTATTTCCCGGCGTTGTCGTGACCCCGGGGCTTTACCTTGCCGGCTCTGACTCGGTGCATTTCCTCGGGCTCAGCGACAACGTGTTTCGATTTTCGCCGGTGCGTGTGAGATCCCAGGATTTCAGTCGACTGCACGGGACCGACGAACGTCTATCGTCCGACAACCTGGTCGAACTTATCCGTTTCTACCACCAACTATTGACCAAGGGTGCGCAGGCATCCTGACACTTACCGCAACCAGGAGTTCATCATGAGCAAAGCCGTCATTGTTTCCACCGCCCGTACCCCGTTGGCCAAGAGCTGGAAAGGCTCGTTCAATATGACCCATGGCGCCACGCTGGGCGGTCATGCGGTCGAGCACGCGATCAAGCGCGCCGGCATCGAAGCCGGCGAGGTCGAGGACGTGATCATGGGGTGCGCCAACCCCGAGGGTGCCACCGGCGCCAACATCGCGCGTCAGATCGCACTGCGCGCCGGCTGCCCGATCACGGTGTCGGGCCTGACCGTCAACCGCTTCTGCTCTTCGGGCCTCCAGACGATTGCGCTTGCCGCGCAACGCGTGATCGCCGGCGAAGGAGATGTCTATGTGGCCGGCGGTGTCGAAAGCATCTCCTGCGTGCAGCAGGAAATGAACAAGCACATGCTGGCCGATCCCTGGCTGGTCAAGAACAAGCCCGAGATCTACTGGAACATGTTGCAGACCGCCGAGCAGGTCGCCAAGCGGTATGGCATCGGGCGCGACGTGATGGACGCCTATGGTGCTGCCAGTCAGCAAAAGGCCACAGCCGCACGCGCTGCCGGCCTGTTTGAGGCGGAGATTGCACCGATCACCGTCACGGCCGGCGTTGCCGACAAGGTCATGGGTCTTATGACCAGACAGGTCACCGTGAGCCAGGACGAAGGCATTCGGGAGGGCACGACCGCAGAAGGCATCAGCGGTATCAAGCCGGCCATGCCCGGCGGCCTGATCAGCGCGGGTAACGCCAGCCAGTTCTCGGACGGCGCGGGCGCCGTCGTGGTGATGGACGAGTCCCTGGCGCAGAAAAAGGGCTTGCAGCCACTCGGACGCTTCCTCGGTTTTGCCGTGGCCGGGTGTGAGCCCGACGAGATGGGCATCGGCCCGGTATTCGCCGTACCCAAGGTATTGAAGCGGCTGGGCCTGTCGGTGTCCGACATCGACCTGTGGGAACTCAATGAAGCCTTTGCGGTACAGGTGCTCTATTGCCGCGACAAGCTCGGCATTCCGGCCGACCGGCTCAACGTCAACGGCGGTGCGATCGCGGTGGGTCATCCGTATGGCGTCAGCGGACAGCGACTGACCGGCCATGCACTGATTGAAGGCAAACGGCGTGGCGCCAAGCGCGTCGTGGTGACGATGTGCATCGGCGGGGGCATGGGTGCAGCCGGCGTGTTCGAGGTGCTGTAGGGCTGGGCTGCGAAAGACCGGGCTCTTCGAACATGGCGCTGCGCTTCACGCTGGACTTTCTGCTTTACCAATGGCTGGATGTGGACAGCCTGTGTGAGCGCGAGCGCTTCTCGGACCATTCGCGGGAGACGTTCAATGCAGTGCTCGACACCTGCGAGCGCATCGCACGCGAGAAATACGCGCCGTTCAATCGCCTGGTCGACACCCAGGAGCCGCGCATCGAGGGTGACAAGGTGGTGCTGCCGCAGGCCACTAAGGACGCCCACGACGCGTATGTGGCTTCGGGCATGCTGGGTGCGGCGCAGGACCACGCCTTTGGCGGCATGCAGCTGCCCTACACCGTCAATGCCAGTGCCAACGCGTTTTTCGCGCTGGCCTCGGTCAGCATCGGCAGCAACCTGCTGACGGTTGGCAATGCCAATCTGCTGCGGGTGCATGGCACAGCGATGCAGCAGCAGGTCTTCGCCACCCACGAATTTTCCGGTCGCTGGGCCGGCACCATGTGCCTGAGCGAACCGCAGGCGGGCTCCAGCTTGTCGGATATCACGACCCGGGCCTTGCCTGACGGGGAGGGCGCACAGGACGATCCGCTGGGTCCGCGTTACCGGCTGACCGGCAACAAGATGTGGATTTCCTCCGGTGACCATGAACTGACCGAGAACATCGTGCACCTGGTGCTGGCCAAGATACCGGGGCCGGACGGCCGCCCGATTGCGGGCACCAAGGGCATTTCGCTGTTCATCGTGCCCAAGAAACTGGTGGACACCGATGGTCAACTGACCGGTGTGCGCAACGATGTCGCGCTGGCCGGGCTGAACCACAAGCTGGGCCGGCGCGCCGGTCTGGTCCTCGTCGACCAGACGCGCGCAATACAGTTCCAGCGCCAGAGCACCTTCGCAATAACTCTTTTGCGCCAGCAGCATGCGCCTGACATCTGCATGTT
>JBKJRR010000222.1:0-3347 GCA_046594635.1 Burkholderiaceae bacterium | reverse complement strand
GTTTGCCGGATTCCTGCCCGCGCGCAGCATGGAGCGGGCGGCCCGGATTGAGGCCCTTGCCAAGGAACCGCGCGCGGTCGTGCTGCTGGAGGCGCCCCACCGTGTAGACGCACTGGCACTGGCGCTGGCGCCACTGGGTGCGCGCCACCTGACAGTTGCCCGCGAACTGACCAAGCAGTTCGAGCAGATCACAACCCTGGCGGCAGCCGATTTCGCGGGTTGGCTGGCGGCCGATACCAACCGGTCACGCGGCGAGTTCGTGCTGGTGATCCATCCGGATGCCACGCCCCGTGAAGACGATGACCCGCTGCGTGTGCTGCAACTGCTGCTTGCGGAATTGCCCCTCAAGACCGCAGTCAAACTGGCAGTCGAGATCACCGGCGCACCCCGCAACCCGTTGTACCAGGCGGCGCTGGCGCTGCGTACCAACGGCGACGCCACAACGCCGTGACACGCAACCGGGTGCCGCCATCGATGATGCGGCCGCAGAGGGCGCAAACCCGCATACGGAAGATAATCCACCAATGGTCTTGGATCTGAACAGCGACATCTCGGGCAGCGGTCCACCGGTGGTGGTACTGCATGGCCTGTTTGGCTCGGCAACCAACTGGCGCAGCGTGGCGCGTCAGTTGGCAGGCGCGCATGAAGTCCACGCGCTGGACTTGCGAAACCACGGCGCCTCGCCGTGGGATGCCGTCATGGACTACGACGCCATGGCCGATGACGTGCGGCACTATATCGACCGCCGCCAACTGCAGAACGTCACCGTCATGGGTCACAGCATGGGTGGCAAGACCGCGATGGCTTTGGCGCTGGCGCATCCGGATCGGCTCGAGCGCCTGATCGTGGTCGATATCGCGCCACACTCCTACAGCGATGCCCTGAGCAGTTATGCGCAGGCCATGCGCAGTGTCGACCTGATGGCAGCGGCCAGTCGCACCGAGGTGCAGCGTCAGTTGCAGGGTCTGCTGCCCGACGCATCGGTGGCGCCATTTCTGGTGCAGAACCTGGTGCAGCGCAATGAGCATTTCGATTGGCGCATCAACCTGGCGGCCATCACCGCCTGCATGCCGTCACTGGTCGACTTCCCGGTGGCACTGAAAAAGCGCCGCTTCGACAAGACCACCACCATCATCGCCGGCGCCTTGTCAGACTATGTTCCGGCGGGTGATGTCAGCAGCTTTGCGCCGATGTTCCCGAACCTGCAGGTCGAAGTGATAGCCGGTGCCGGCCACTGGGTACATGCGGACAAGCCACAGGAATTCGTCTTGGCCGTTCAGCGTGCACTGAAGCGCTGAGAGTCCCTCACTCCTGCGGCACGAAGATCCACAGCAGCAGGTAGACGATCACACCGATTCCGCCGAACAGTGTCAGCGCCGCAATCAGCAGACGCAGAACCCAGGACTCCAGTCCCAGCGTCGGTGCAATGCCACCGCAGACGCCACCGATCCAGCGATCACTGGTGCTGCGCCGCAAGGCGTTGAAGCCGGCCACAAACGGCACATTGGATGGCGGCACAGTTGATGACGACGATGCAGAGCCACCCTGCGACCCGATAAGGCGCGACTTGGCGCGCGCGAATTCGTCGTCCGTCAACACACCCCGCTGGTGCAGTTCACCCAGTTTTCCCAGTTCTTCGCTCATGCTCACGGTGCCCTCCTTCTTGGTCGGCTTCGACAACAATCCGGTTGCTGCCTTGCACCATTATGCGCAGGCAGGCGCTCGACTGATCGGCCGGGCCATGCGTTTGCCCCCGCCAGGGAGAGGGTTTGAAAGCGCCGCACATTGCCGAAGGCATGGATGCGAGTTCCGGGGGAAATTTATACGGGCTTGCCCTAAAGGTCCACCACAAGTTGACCGCCCGCCTGCCTGGGCCGTGAGCAGCACAAGATGATCTTGTGCTCGCGTTCCTTGCGCCCGAGCACGAAGTCCCGATGCTCTACCTCGCCCGACGCTGCAGCGTCGTAGGCCGTGGCGCAAACTCCGCACAGGCCGTCGCTGCATTTGGTATCGATCTTGATACCGGCCCGCGCCAGCACATCGGTAGCGCTACGCTCGGCAGGCACCTCGAGCGTTCGACCACTCCTGGCCAGGCGCAGTGTGAACGCATGGTTGACCCAGGCTTCGGCCTCGGGCACGCTGAAATATTCGCGGTGCAAGGCATCCTCCGGCCAGGCCTTGGCGGCGCCCGCCTCAAACACGCCATCCATGAACCGCGGCGCACCACAGGTGTAGATATGGTGGCCCGGCGCATAGACAGGCGTGAGTTGGGCCAGTTCGGCACGTGCGCCTTCGTCCTTGAAATGGAAAAACACCTTGTCCCGCCACGGCACCTGCGCCAGATCGTCCAGGAATCCGGCCGTCTTGCGACTGGCCGCGCTGTAATGCAGCGCAAATGGCTTGCCCAGTGCATGCAGGCGGTGGGCCATCGCGATCATCGGTGTGACCCCGATTCCGCCGGCAAACAACAGGCTCAGCGTGGCATCCTCGACCAATGGGAAATGGTTGGTCGGCTTGGTGATGAACACCCGGCGCCCCTCGCGAAACGCACGGTGCATCAGCAGCGAACCACCACGACCGCCGCTTTCCACAGGTTCGCGCAACACACCGAGCACGTATTTGCTGCGGTCGGCCGGGTCGCCGGCCAGGCTGAACTGGCGCTGGTACTCGGGCGCGATCACGATATCGATATGGGCGCCAGCATCAAACGCCGGCAAGGGCGACCCGTCGGGCGCCGCAAACTCGTACCTGGCCACCCCGTCGGCCATCTCCTGGCGCCGTTGCAGCACCACCGGAAACACCGGCGGCTCACCCTCTGGCAACTTGCACTGCGGCACCAGGTCCTCGGTGTCACCGGCTTTGATGCGGGCCTGGTACTGCGCCGGCGTCAGCATTGCCTTGTAGCGCTCGATTCCTTCCTCGCGATTGGCCACGAACGTCACCGGGTACGGCGGCGGCATCTTGTCGGCGGGGTAGACCGCCAGACTCTGCTCCTCGTATTTCAGCTTCAGGTCTTTCTGCAGGCCGCGCTGATTGACCTGTTTCGCCTGCACATAACGCCCGGTCATACGGTCGAGTTCGATGTCCCACCACCACTTTTTCACCGGGTTGATGGAGCCGTTGTCCAGCCGGTCGTCGAGTTCGGCCAGCACACGCGCGCTTTGCGGCAGGTTCATCGCCAGCCAGCGAAATCCGCTTTCGGCAAACAAACCTTCCAGATTCCACGGACAGGTTTTCATGCAGCGCCCGCACATTGCGCCGCCCTGATTGGTGATCCGATAGCGCGCGCATTTTTCTGCGTCCGATTTCCAGATTTCGTAACCATTGTACATCAGTTTCGGGCCGGC